>DASSWV010000439.1:0-9543 GCA_035704545.1 Pelobium sp. | reverse complement strand
GCCTTTTGAAAAGCCGCGTAATCACTGTCGCCGCCATTTAACGCCACCACTTTTTCATAAGCTTCTATGGCCGGACCGTAATTGCTGTTCACAAAATAAGTGTCCCCCAATCTAACCAGAGCATCATTTTTTCTCGGTTTATCATTGCCGGAGCTGTTGACATAGCGCTTGAAATAATCTATGGCCTGGGTATAATTTTGCTGTTTGAAATAGGCGTAAGCAATGTTGTAATCCAGGTTTTCCTTTTCTGAAGCGCCTTCTGCCCCGCTCATGCCGGCAAATTCACGATAACCTATCAAAGCCTCCTGATAATTACCAAGATTAAATTCGCTTTCCGCTTTCCAGAATGTGGCCAGCGCAGTAAATCTCGCTTCCCGCCTGGCGCTCAGAGATTGATTGAAACTTTCAATGGCTTCCTGATAATTTCCTTCATTATAAAGTTCAATCCCGCGGTAAAAAGCTACTTTTTGAAAAACCACACTATTTTGAAAATCCCGGTTGCCCTGAAGCAAACGCATAGCTTCCTCATAATTTTTAGTAGTGATAAAAGAATCTATCAATAACTCCTGGATTTCTGCTTTTGCCGGGGAATTGGGATATTTTTCCAGATAATCCATAAGTACCTGTGGGACGCTGGCATAGCTGTTCCCAATTTCGTAGCTCAATTTGGCATAATTCAATGCTGCATCTTCCTGAATTTTTTCATCAAAAGCCATTTCACTGGCATTCTTAAAGGCGTTAAGCGCTTCTTGCTTTTTATCTGTTTTCAAGTAAGATTGAGCCAGATGATAATATGCATTCTGTGCAACCGCATCTTCCCCGTTAATGATCTTATTGAATTCGGCAATAGCTTTTTCGAAATCCCCTTGCTGATAATAAGCATAACCTAACTGATAATAATCGGTATTGTTCCATTTTCCTCTTTGTCCGTTGTATTTCTGCAAATATGGAATGGCTTTTTCGTATTCGCCTAAATTGAAATAGCTCTCGCCAATGATCTTATTCAATTCCGAAATTTCCATCCTGTTGGCCTTCGGCAATTGCTCCAAAGCTTCCTTGATGGCCGCTTCAAAATTGCCATTTTTGAAGTTCATGTCGGCCTGGAAATAGGAAAGATCTTCCTGATAGCGCTCATCATCCTTCACTTCTTCAAAAAGTTCATTGGCTTCGGCGTAATCATCACCTTCGTAAGCCATGAAACCCAGGTAATATTTTGCCTGGGAACCGTATTCTTTGGAATCCTGAACACGGGTGAGATAATCCTTGGCTTCTTCGTATTTTTTCGACCTGAAATAGGCGTAACCATTATTAAAATAAAACCTCTCCAGCTCTGCGCGACTTAGATTTTCCTTATCTACCCTGTCATACCACCTTCTGGCAAGTGAATAATTTCCACTTTGGAAATAATAATCGGCAACATCCAAAAATGCAGAATTTCGCTTGGTACTAGTGGGATATCTTTCCACAAAATCTTCCATAAGCTGGTCTGCATTGGGCTGCCCAAGTCTTATGGCCGCATTTGCGATATAATAAGCAATGTTGGCTTTAATGCTTTCATCTTCTATTTCATCCTGAATCTGGTCAAACAAGGTTTGTGCTGCCAGGTATTGCCGGTTGTTATACAATTCCAGCGCCCGGTTGTAATCTGCCAGGTCATTGGTGTAAATAGCCGATTGCTGTGGAAAAACCTGAAGGGAAATGAAAAGGAAAACAACAAATAGAAAAGTCTTATTCTGTATCATTCGTGATTTGTTTGTTGATCAATCAAAGATAAAATAACTCTTGTGGTATAACGACCCAAGGACCTTTAAAATTATATCAAATTCAAAAATGGGATTTTCAGGCTTTTTTCCGGAAATAAAAACATCAACAAGAAATACAATGCCAGCCTTCTTTTTTACGTTCTCTTTCTTACTTTTACCATTCCAAATAAATTTTCATGGCCAACACGGTTTTATATTTAAAGGACGCTTCCATCTATCAGCGGGAAACCTTAATTCTTTCTGATGTCAATATCGAAATCAAAAAAGGGGAATTTGTTTACCTCATCGGGAAAACCGGTACGGGAAAAAGTAGTTTTATGAAAACGCTTTATGGGGATCTACCTCTAACCGATGGCGAAGGGACCATTGTGGATTACAACCTGCGAGGATTAAAAGAAAAAGATATTCCTTTTTTACGCAGAAAACTGGGCGTGGTTTTTCAGGATTTTAAACTTCTGAATGACAGAAATGTGTGGGAAAACCTCATTTTTGTCCTGAAAGCCACCGGTTGGAAAGACAGAGCTTCAATGGATCAAAGAATTGAGGAAGTTCTGGGGAAAGTTGGCATGAAAACCAAAGGGTTCAAGAATCCTTACCAACTTTCGGGTGGGGAACAGCAAAGAGTCGCAATTGCGCGAGCACTTTTGAACAATCCCGAACTTATTTTAGCCGATGAACCCACAGGAAACTTGGATACCAAAACTTCTATAGAAATTATGGGTTTAATTGAGGATATACACGCCAAAGGGAATACCATTATTATTGTAACACATGAAGAAGATATTGCACAACACGCTCATAGAATTGTGAGAATGCGTGATGGGCTGATAGAAGAAGATTATAAAAACACAGATATAAAAACAGTTCAATCTAAAATGCAGGAATTGTAAGTTTTAGTTTTTATTTGAAAAGGCGAGTTTTTTCGACTCGCCTTTTTTGTTGAACAATTTTTAAATTATCTTGTTAGTATTTTAAATTGTGTTTACATCATCAAACAATAGAAATTATGAAAATATACACCAAAACAGGTGATAAAGGATACACATCATTAATTGGAGGAACGAGAGTACCGAAACATCATTTACGCATAGAGAGTTATGGAACAGTGGATGAACTGAATTCTTATATTGGCTTAATTAAAGATCAAGACATTTTGCAGGAAGATCAAGATGTTTTAAAAGAGATACAAGATCGGTTATTTACTGTAGGCTCAACATTGGCTTCTGACCCAGAAAAATCTCGTATGCAAATTCCAGATTTACTGGATGCCGATATTGAGTTGCTAGAAAAACAAATGGATGAAATGAATACTTTTTTACCGCCCTTAAAGCATTTTATTTTGCCAGGAGGAAACACTACTGCGTCTTATTGCCATATAGCAAGATGTGTATGCAGAAGGGCCGAGAGACTGGCGGTACATTTAGCAGAAACCGAGTTTGTGGACGAAAAGGTGATTATTTACCTCAACCGACTTTCTGACTATCTTTTCACATTAAGCAGAAAGATAGTTTTTAACAATAAAAACGAGGAAAATATCTGGATTCCCCGTATTTAAAAATTGTTGAAAACTTTTTTAGTAAAGCTTGAATTTTAATTTAGTTTTGCAAAACATTAAAACACAAATTCTAAGATTATGTATTGGACATTAGAATTAGCATCGCACCTAGAGGATGCCCCTTGGCCTGCAACTAAGGACGAATTGATTGATTACGGAATTCGTTCTGGAGCGCCGGTAGAAGTTATAGAAAACCTACAGGCATTAGAAGATGATGGTGAGCCTTATGAAAATATAGAAGAAATTTGGCCAGATTATCCAACCAAGGATGACTTCTTCTTTAACGAAGACGAATACTAGAAAAAAGACTTGCCTTGGCGAGTCTTTTTTTTGTATCAAAATCTGTACAACCGAATATTGGGTTAAAGCGGTTTTAAATGAGCCTAAACCTGTTTTTGGAGGCTTTCAAAAATTTTGGTCGACTTTTAGTTTATAATAGTTAAATCATTAATTATTAAACTTTATAAAAAAATCGATCATGGGAAATTTACTTTATTTAATCGCAGTTGTTTTAATTATCATTTGGATACTTGGTGCGTTTGTATCTCCGTTTGGAGGAGGCTTAATTCACATCTTATTAGTTATTGCAATTATTGCAGTTTTATTAAGAGTGATACGAGGCGCATAGTCTAAATAAAAAATTCAGACAAAATATAAGCAAAATACCAAACGGTGTTTTGCTTTTTTTATTTATGATTTATAAATATAAATTGTAAATTTGTTGGATTAAAATTGTGTCATATGGTAACATTTACAAGTACACTTCCGGATAACATAATGAAATTGCTTTCAGAAAAAGCGAAAGCATTAAAGCTTCCAAAAAATAAACTTATAGAAAAGGCATTAGAAATTTACTTAGACCAACTAAATAAAGCAGAGTACATTAAGTCTTATAAATGTGCTGAGGATGACGACGATATATTGACCATGGCAGAAGAAGGGATGGCTGAGTACTTTAAGCAAATTAAAGATTGAAGCAGGGAGAAATCTGGTATGCCAGTTTAGATCCTACAAAAGGAAGTGAACAGGCAGGCTACCGGCCGGTTGTTGTTTTAAGTGGGAACATGATGAATAAATATTTGCAGGTGGTAATTACCGCACCTTTGACAACCAAAATCAAAAACTATCAGGGAAATCCAATTTTAACGCCCAAAGAAAGCAATGGTTTACAAGAAGTTTCCGAACTTTTGGTTTTCCATATCCGTTCCATATCCAAAGACCGATTACAAAAGCGAGTTGGAGAAGTAGATAAAAAAGAGCTTGATTTAGCACTTGCCACCTTGGGTGATATATTAAGATATTAAGTTTTTAAATTTAAAATAGTTTCAGCCAGTTTTAAATCTTCTTTAAAAGTGATTTTAAAATTAAATTCATCGCCTTCTTCTAAATTTATGTGATAGCCAGCTTTTTCTACAACTGAGGCGTCATCAGTAAAAAAAGAATCAAAATCTTGCTGATACGCAGTATTAAGCTGATTAATTTGAAAAGCCTGTGGAGTTTGCACTAAATAAACCTCATTTCTTTTCAAGGCTATTGACTTGCCGTTTTTGAGCTGGCGGATAGAATCTTTTGCTGGAATTGCTGCAATCGCATTTCCTTTTTCAATTGCAGTTTTAAAACAATTGTCGATAGTTTTTTGGGAAATTAACGGCCTAACAGCGTCATGTATGGCTACAATGGCACTTTCTTTCAAAATTATACTTAATCCGTTTTTTACAGAGTAAAATCTTTCAGATCCGCCTTTAATAATTTGGTGGGGAATATTAAACTGGTGTTTTTCCGTCAGCTGCTGCCACAGTGCTAAGTCACTTTCAGAAAGCACCAAAATAATTTGGGGTTGATGTTTGTTCTGATAAAATGCTTGGATTGTATGCATTAATACAGGCATTCCGTTCAGTTCTAAAAACTGTTTAGGTATATCGCTGTTCATCCTGCTCCCGTTTCCGCCGGCAACAATGATTGCGTAAAAAGAATGATAACTCATACAAAAGCTAAGTAAACAAAAAAGACCGAAATTTTCGGTCTTTTTATATTTTTAGATGATTAACATGGCATCGCCATAGCTATAAAATCTGTATTTTTCTTTTACAGCTTCTTCGTAAGCTTTCATCACATAATCGTAACCACCAAAGGCAGCAACCATCATCAGTAGGGTTGATTCTGGCGTGTGGAAATTGGTAATCATGCTGTTTGCAATACTAAAATCATACGGAGGGAAAATGAATTTAGAAGTCCAGTCATTTACTGGTTTTAATCTGTGGTTTGCAGAAACAGCAGACTCAATTGTTCTCATTGCTGTTGTACCTACCGCACAAACTCTTCTTTTTTCTTCATTAGCCTTGTTTACAATGTTCACGGCCTTTTCATCAATGATGATCTGCTCAGAGTCCATTTTGTGTTTAGTCAGATCCTCCACCTCAACCTGGCGAAAAGTGCCTAAACCAACGTGTAACGTAACTTCAGCAAATTCAACTCCTTTTAATTCCAATCTTTTCAGAAGTTCGCGGCTAAAGTGTAAACCAGCGGTTGGTGCGGCAACTGCGCCTTCATTTTTAGCAAAAATAGTTTGGTAACGATCTTTATCTTCCGGAGTTGGCTTGCGTTTGATGTATTTTGGAAGCGGAGTTTCGCCTAAAATTTCAATATTCTGTCTAAATTCTTCGTCTGTTCCGTCAAAAAGGAAACGAATGGTACGTCCTCTTGAAGTGGTATTGTCTACAACCTCGGCAACTAATAAATCATCATCGCCAAAATAAAGTTTGTTACCTACTCTAATTTTACGAGCGGGATCAACCAAAACATCCCACAAACGAAGCTCTTTATTTAGTTCTCTTAATAAAAACACTTCAATGGTAGCACCAGTTTTTTCTTTATTTCCGTATAAACGGGCAGGGAAAACTTTGGTGTTGTTTAAAATCATCACATCGTTCTCGTTAAAATAACCCAGAACATCTTTGAAAATTTTATGTTCTATTTTGCCTGTTTTTCTATCTAAAACCATTAAGCGTGATTCATCGCGACTTTCGGAAGGAGTGTGGGCAATAAGAGACTCTGGTAAATCGAATTTAAACTGTGATAACTTCATATAATTAATCAATAATTTGGAGCGCAAATTTAAGAAAAATATCTTCAAATATTTAATTACTTGTTATAATGCTATTTACGTGACTTTTCGATAGAAATAGGCTTTTTTTTAAAGAAAAAACACCCTTGATTAGAGACAAAATTGACGTTAAATATCCATCAGTAACATGAATTTTGGAGCGTTAGGATGCGAATGTTAGCGAAAGTGCTAAGGAAATTAATAAGGGATGTTGATATAGGAGACCTAAAAGAATTTTGTATGACGATTGTTCTATAAAGGTAATGTTAATGTCAGTTGCAAAGCAACAACATCCGTTCGCTTTAAAAATAATTACAGATATTGTAACTATCTTTCCCAAACTGCATCAAATAGGTAATATGCTATTTTTAAAACTCTTTCGTGAAAGCTTTATTTTTGCTTTTGATGCGCTCAGGCAAAACCGAACCCGTACTTTTCTTTCATTACTGGGTATTACGATTGGTATTTTCACCATTATAACGGTATTTGCAGCGGTTGATACTTTTAGAGGAAATTTGCAATCTAGCGTGGATAAGCTTGGTAGCAAAACAATTTATGTTCAAAAATGGCCTTGGGGTGGTTTTGGAGATTATCCTTGGTGGAAGTATATGCAGCGCCCGCAACCTACTTTGCGGGATTATGAGGATTTAAAAGAGAGAATTTCGGTAGCAGACGGTGTTTCATACCAAATAAACTTATCCAATAAAACTCTAAAGTACCGGAGCAGCAGCGTTGAAGGCGCACAGGTTACAGCGGCATCTCATGATTATAATAAAACTGCGAATTTTGATTTATCCGAAGGAAGATACTTCACTGATAATGAGTCGAACAGTGGCGCACCCGTTTGTTTAATTGGTGCAGAGCTGGCAGATGGGCTTTTTCCGAACCAAACAGCAATTGGAAAAGCTATAAAACTGATGGGTAGAAATGTTACCGTGATTGGTGTTTTTGTACGTGAAGGAGAGGATTTATTAGGTTTTTCGTCGGATAAAACAGCATTAATTCCATTAAATTTCGCTAGAAACTTGGTTGATGTGCAAAGCGGTAGATACGGGCCTCAAATTACGGTAAGGGGAAAGGAAAATTACAGTATTGCTGATGTGGAAAGCCAGTTACAAGGTCTAATGCGATCAATTAGGCGAATTAGGCCTGTTGATGATGATAACTTTGCGCTTAATAAAACCACTATTTTATCAGGGCAATTAGACCAACTTTTTGGTATTGTGGATATTGCAGGTTGGATTATTGGTGGTTTCTCTATACTAGTTGGTGGTTTCGGAATTGCAAATATTATGTTTGTATCGGTTAAAGAACGTACCAATATTATCGGGATCCAAAAATCCTTGGGAGCCAAAAACTATTTTATTTTGATGCAGTTTTTATTTGAAGCAATTGCTTTATGTTTGATTGGTGGCTTAATTGGTTTGGCTATTGTTTACTTAGGGACCTTAGTTGCTACTTACGGTTTTGATGTAGAGATTATTTTAGGAACTGCAAACATTGTTAGAGGGATAAGTATATCTGTGGTTATTGGCATCATATCTGGTTTTTGGCCTGCTTTTTCTGCATCAAGATTGGATCCGGTAGAGGCTATAAGGTCTAAATAAGTTTGCAAAATTTGCGGTAAAACTCTTTTATTCAAATATTTAGGTCTTTGGTTTCTGTCAGCTAGTAACGATGCCTTCTTTTTGTTTTGATGATGGTATATCTTAACTCATCGTAAAATAGACTTATCAATAAAACTGCCCCGGCAAAAAGCAAAGTGTTGAGCTCCATATTAAGTTTGGAATACAGAAAGCCACCAAATAAACCACCTCCAAAAAAGAAGGAAATAATGTATAAACGTAATTTAATCGCCGACATTAACTTTTTTCTCTGTTGAACTGATTTTCTGAAGATTAGGTGAGAAAGATCGATTCCTAAATCTGTAAAAAGTCCGGTTAGGTGCGTTGTTCTGACTACAGCTTCAGATATTTTTGTAACATAGGCATTTTGCAAACCCATCGAAAAAAGCAACAAACAAGCAATTAAATTGGGATATTGAATTTGAACGACATTACTAATTAAGGCAATTGAAATTAGTAGGAGCGATTCGATGATGGTAGGTAATACAAAAACGTTTAGTTTTCGGTTTTCTGCAAATGTTTCAATTAGTATACTTGATAAAAATGAACCTGCAAGAAAAGAGAGAATATAAAGGAAATAGATAGTGCCTTTCCAAAATTCAAAATGTGCAACATCATAGATAAAAAGTGCAAAATGACCGGTGACGTTGGTGGTAAGCTGTGTAAACGCTAAAAAGCCTACAACATTCACCATTCCAGCAACAAATGATAATACGGAAGCAATTTGCAGGTTGTGTTTTAAAGTTCGGCTTTTGCCTTGATGCCTAAACATTTTAAACTATTAAACGCCTCTTTTGTTAAGAATGCGGGGTTTGTGTAAAGGTATCGAAATTAAGGGGTTTGTTTTGCTGTTTTTTAATGATGTTTTTTAGATGATTTTTTGAACAAAGCTGTATTTTTTCTTATAACGTTAGGCTCAGCTATTGTCAATCTTTAATATTCAGCACTTTTAAAATTTTGTCAGTAGGCTTATAAATTTTCTATAAAAAAGTGGAAGTTCATCACAACACCCCAAACGTAAAACCTTCATTCCTCCAAGTCTCTAACACTCTAGGCAATACAAACTCTAACCTGTCCCAAGCTTTTAAGCTATCGTGAAAAACCACCACAGACCCATTTTCGGTATGCCTTAAAACATTCTGCAAACACTTTTCCGGACTTAAACTAGGGTCAAAATCGCCACTTAAAACATCCCACATTACAATTGAGATGTGAGATATGAGATGTGAGATGTGAGAACTTTGCAAATCATCTTGCTTCTTGCTTCTTGTTATTTGATACTCATTACTCACTTTCTCAATCTGCGATTTCTTAATCCTACCGTAAGGCGGGCGAAATAAGTCTGTTTGCGTTAATTCTTGGCATTTTAAAAAATTAGATACATAGATATCGTCATCGGTTTTCCAGCCTTTTAAATGATTAAAAGTGTGGTTTCCAATTGCATGTCCATCGGCTTTAAGCTGTTCAAAAATTTCGGGATGTTTGATGATGTTGTCG
>DASSWV010000379.1:0-2165 GCA_035704545.1 Pelobium sp. | reverse complement strand
AATAGAATTTTAGTTCCCTTGTCCCAACTTCCTTCATAGGTAGATGTGGGGTTAAACAAGGAAGTCCATTGCTCATAAGTAGATTTACTGTTGATGCCAAGCATAAAATCATAAACCTTGGCCACAGGGGCGTTGATGCTTACTTTAAATTGTAACTTTTTCATAATTTTATTAGTTGCTTAAATTATCCCGATAGCTATTGGGATTGGGTTGTTATTCTCAATTATACTTAGTCAAAGTTTAATCGAAGTGAAAATGTTCAATTTTAGCCGTTCCACCCGCATTAAACTTTTACAATATTAGTGAAATCCTTTTCTTTCTATCCGCAAGTGAGCGCAAATTATACTACCCAAATATACGTTTTTAGTTTAAATTTTAAATCTAAAAGCTTAAAGGCCAAGGCATAAAACCTACAGCCTAGCCTAAAGCTTTTATCATTAACTTTGCCCACTATTAAAAACATGAAAACCTCCCTTACCAAATTTATCGACTCATTCTATTTTCCGTTCCGGCGATTTATGCCGTTGCAAACCTATAGATATGCGGCCTGTGGGGGCGGTAATCTGGTTTTTGATCTTTGCCTGTATTTTATCTTTTACAATTTTATTTTTGACAAGCTGAATGTGGATTTGTATTTTTTTGTGCTGAGTCCGCACATTGCTTCGCTGTTTTTTGTGTTCCCAATTACTTTCACAACCGGGTTTTTGCTCAACAGATTTATAACTTTTGAAGCTTCAAACCTGCCGTGGAAGGTTCAGGTTTTTAGATATTTTGTTGTGGGGATGGGTGCTTTGTTGTTGAGCTATATTTGTATGAAAATCTTGGTTGATATGCTGGCATTTTTTCCTACACCATCACGTTTGCTCACCATACTTATAACCGTAACGTACAGCTATTTGCTTCAGAAGCGATTTAGTTTTAGGGTTGTTTGAAATTTTTATTTTACTGTGTAATTGGGGAAGCGTTGATTTGGGTTATGGGATATGTTACTTTGGCATTTAGAATTCAACCTTACAAACATCACATTTATATTTGTATTTATTGTAAATGGGAAGACTACCAAATAAAAAAGATGAAAAAAGAAAGGATACCAAAGATTTCAAGTCCTTTACAGTCGTCAAAAGTTGTACTTTTTCAGCGCCACAGTTTGCACATTTAATCAAACTGCCTTTATCGTCCAGAGAGAAAGCGCTAATTTCTGAGAGTATTTGTTCGGCCTTTTTTTGATCATCTTCCCTTACAAAAAGCTTTACGCCGCCAATAGCATTGCTTATCAAAGGATCAATATCTACGGTGTTATTATCCCACATAAAAACTTCAAGCCCTTCAGATTCGAGTTTCCCCTTGAAAATTAAGGCTTCACTGGAATATTGATATTGACCAATCTGTTTGAAGTTACTTATCATGGTTGTTGCATTCTTTTGAAAGCAGCTATAGCCATGTATATAAACAACATGACTATTGCGTGTATCCCGTAGAAACGAACAAGATACTTAAATATTTCCCCAAATATAAAACAATTACACGCCCCCATTTTGGAAAAATTTCAGCGCAAGCAGTTAATGAAAGGATTCCAAATTAGGGTGGAGTGGTCTATTCTATTTTGTTGCGGTGGTTTTATTTTATGAGTTTGTGGAACTGTTCTATTTTGCCCTGATTCCCTTGAATGTATAAGAGATCTCCCCGTTTTAAAATCTCCGTGGGCTGGATGCTGTCCAACATTACATTTTTTCTTTTTATTCCTAGAATGTTAATCCCGTATTCTGCCCTTAGGTTTAATTCTTTTAATGGTTTGCCTAAAAATTTATTGCTGTCTGCCATGATCCGTAAACAATTGATGTTGATATCTGTCAAAGTTGGGTGGTACTTTTTGGACCGCTTTATTTCCCCTTTGAATATTTGGTAGTTGTCTGCCCGTACCTTATCCACCAGCACGTCTATGTCGTCTTCAGGAACTAGAAAGTTGTGAAGTACATGCGTGAATATTTGTACCGAAGTTTCAAACTCTTCCGGAATCACTTCATCGGCCCCTAGCGCAAATAGTTCAGAGGTTTCCTTTACGTATCTTGTTCGTACAACCAAATAGAGCGATTCTGAATGGGAGCGGATATTCTTAATAATACTTTTGGTAGCAAAGTCGTCTGAAATAGCAATTACCACTGCCC
>DASSWV010000287.1:0-2650 GCA_035704545.1 Pelobium sp. | reverse complement strand
CATCAGACATCGCTTCGCTAGCAGATTCACCGAAACGTATCCTCAGCTTAATGGGCTTTTTGCCTGCCCACATGCCGGTAACCAATTGCAAGCCGCCATGCAGTTCTTTACCAAAATCCAATAATATGGAAGGTTTTTTACCTTCGAAACTGTTGAGCGTACACAGCCCACCGGAGTTCAAATCGGCTTGACCATTGCCTATCTGTAATAGTTTGTTTTCATTTTTAACACCACTTTCAGACTTCCACAATATTTTTACTGGAGCTAAAAATTGCCTAATCTGTGCATCTTTCTGATACGGGCGAACTGCCGAGAAAGTAGGCGGAAGTTGTGCAAATAAGCCTGTACTAACAAATGCTAATAAAAGCATGTAAATTATTTTGAATTTCATCATAAGACTGTTGTTTATTGTTATATCTGGTATAATTCTTAGCGCCAAATTTGCTTTGATGTAATTACTTGGATGATTTTCTTAAAGTCTTCATTCTGGCAATCAGCTCAGTTTTTATTTTTGCTTTTTCTGCATCATTAGCCAAATTGTGTATTTCTAATGGGTCTGTTTTAGGATTAAATAGCTCTTCGTAGAAAAAATCATCGGGATTGTTGCCGTGGAAATACCGGTTGTACTTATAGGTAGCGGTAACCACACCTTCAGACATTGGCAAATAAACTTTAGAGTTTCGGGTATCTAACAGGTGGTTGTAATAAAAGTCTTTTCTCCAATCTAATTTTTCTCCCTCTACTAAAGGCTTAAAGCTTTTTCCCTGCATAGTTTCAGGCGCTTTAATATCAGCATAATCTAAAATTGTTGGGGCAATATCCACGTTTAAAACCATGTCTCGGTTAGTGTGCTTATTCTGTGGTTTTCTACCGTCATAAACAATGATTACGGAACGTAAAGAAACATCGTGACCAAACCACTTGCCTTCTAAACCATGGTCACCTAAAGAATAACCGTTGTCACTAGAGAAAATGATAACCGTATTTTTCTCTAATCCCTTTTTCTTTAATTGGTCAACAATTCTTTTAATGGCATCATCCATCCCGGTAACTAACCTATAGTAAGATTTTACGGATTCCTGGTATTTTTCGGGAGTAGAAAACCTTAATCCCCACCTTACCCGAGCTTCATTTGTTGCGCCATCAGCAGGTCTGTTCTTGAAAACATCTGGAAAAGCCTGGTAATATTTATCTTCTGAATTACTTGGGTAAGGGATGGTTATATCTTTGTAATAATTTTCGTAAGCCGGACTGTAAAGGTATCCGTTGTGTGTGTTATTTCCGTCTTCTACGTGAGGGGCTTTAAAGCTTACGCTTAAGCAAAACGGTTTTGATTTATCTCTAATAGCTAAAAATTCCAACGCTTGGTTTGCCAGTAAATCTGTGTTGTGAATTTGTTTGCCGTTTTTATCTTCATAAAAATATTTCCCCTGACTGTGAAAGCCTTTCCAATAATCAAATTCTGTTGGTTGTTGCTTTAAACTAACTCCGTATTTACCAATAAAGCCTGTATAATATCCGTTGTTTCTTAATACATTAGGATAGTTATTTGCTCTGGCTGTTGTGTCAAAATCTTTGATAAAATCATTGATACCATGTTTGTTAGCATATTGTCCGCTAAAAATACTGGCTCTGCTAATTGCACAAATAGGTGTGGTTACATAAGCGTTGGTGAAAAGCGTTCCGTTGTAGGCCATCTGGTCTAAATTTGGAGTTTGCACAATGGTATTCCCCATGCAACCCAAAGAGTTGTACCTTAAATCATCTGCCAATAAAAAGATGATATTTGGCTTTACTGGCTTCTCATCTTGCTTTTTAAAAGCCAATAAAAACCCAAGAATGATAACCAATACCACTGTTAAAGAAAGTTGCGCTTTATGTTTTTTCATTGGGATTTCGTTTTGTTATTTAAAAAATTTATTATTTATCCGTTATGCTTAATAGTTTAACCGGACCTTTTAAACCTGAGGGTTCTAACGGGCTATTTGCTTTGTATGGATTTACAAGTGTGAAAGTTTTACGTTCTGGAACAGGTAATTTGCTATCACCAATTAGTCTATTAACCCACGTAT
Source organism: Pelobium sp. (assembly GCA_035704545.1). Lineage (GTDB taxonomy): Bacteria > Bacteroidota > Bacteroidia > Sphingobacteriales > Sphingobacteriaceae > Pseudopedobacter. The sequence goes on along the minus strand of DASSWV010000287.1, from coordinate 578 downwards.
TTACCACGTCAATTTCCACCTCGTTTTTACCGGGGATTAAAAAATTTGTAACATCTACCTGCCACGGAGCTGACCAAACGCCTCCAACATACTTACCGTTCAGTTTTACTTTCGCCATCACTTTAACATCGCCTAAGTTTAAAACGAAGCGTTCTCCTGTTTTTGGTTTTTCTGCGGTAAAGCTGTTGCGATAAGTTGCACTGCCCGAATAAAATTTGATATTCTCATCGGTGCTTTTTGTCCAGTCGATAAGTTGGTTAAAAACCACTGGCTTTTCTGGCCCTCTAAATTCCGAGTCGAAAGTTACTGTCCACGGTGTGTTAAGCGTTTGTAACACTTTAGGCAATGGGAAGTTGACCGCATCAGCAGTAGCCGGTGTAGCATCGTTTCTGAAAACAATAAATACACTTTGAAGCGGTGCTAAAGTTAGGGGTACGGTGGTGGTGCTATTTTCAATAGAGAACTGGTTCAAGTTTCTTCTATCTCCATTTACCGGGTTCCAAAGTTCGGGCTGTTTGTCTGATATTCTGAATTTTGGTAAAATATTGATGCTTTCTGAACTTTGATTGCTCAGAAAG
>DASSWV010000238.1:0-5914 GCA_035704545.1 Pelobium sp. | reverse complement strand
TGGAAAGGATGTTAATATGCCGGATACCAAACGTGGAGATTTAATTGCGTTAAGAACGGCAGGAGCTTACGGCGAGGTAATGGCCTCAGCTTATAATTTACGTCCGGATATTAGACACGTGTTCTCAGGAGAGTAATTAAAAAACATCCCGATTAAGATATAATTAATCGGGATGTTTTCAGATTTTATTTGATCAAATGTAATATTTCGCCTAAAGGTTGGTCAATATCAATTTTAATTCCATTCATTCCAGCAAATTCAGCTGCCTCAACATCTGTGTGTTTATCTCCAATAAAGTAGCATAATGAGGGCTCCAGATCAAAATCTTTTATGCCTTTTAATAACATGCCTGGTTTTGGTTTCCTACAGTCGCATTCTCCAGTAAAATTAGGGTGGTGCGGGCAATAATAAAATTTAGAAATGGTAATTCCGTGTTTTAAATAGTCCGCCTCAACATGGTCATGCATCTGTTTTAAAATGTCTTCTGTGTACCAGCCTTTCGCTAAGCCACCTTGGTTTGTGGCTACTAAAATTAAATAGCCCCTGCTCTGTAATTCTTTTAGCGTATCGTAATTATGAGGTAAAATTTCAAAGTCTTCAAACCTGCAAACATAATCGCCCAGTTCCTTATTAATTACCCCGTCTCTATCTAAAAATATCGCTTTATTCATTTCAATTTTTATTTATTTGACAACGAATTTAGGTAAAATATATGTCGTTGTGCGGAATATAGCATGAAAGTTCGTCTATGTCTGAAGGGATTTTTTTGAATATTTTATGTGACATTTCATAAAAAAACGACGTTTTTGAGCATTATTAAACCCCAAAATATTAAATTTAATAATTTTGAAAAGCTAATTAAAACATAGGTTTGTTAGGTCTTTTTTAAAAAAAAGCTAAATTATTTGTATTTTTGCAAATCTGAAAAGCTTTCCGGTATTGATTTGTTATGTTTTTCATAAAAAAAAACCTCCTTATTTATATCCGAAAATTTATTCATATTTTGAAACCCCAAACCCAAACTTTTAAAAATACAATTAATGAATCAACCAGATCAAATTCAACAAGGATTATACGACGCTAAGTTTGAACATGATGCATGTGGTACAGGTTTTATCACAAATATTAATGGTAAGAAATCTCATCAGATCATTGTTGATGCACTTACCATGCTCGAAAACATGGAGCACAGAGGGGCATGTGGCTGCGACCCGGATAGTGGAGACGGAGCAGGTATTATGGTACAGATACCTCATGAGTTTTTTTTAGATGAATGCATGTCTCATGCCATTGAACTAAGAGAACCGGGTGATTACGGTGTAGGTATGATGTTTTTACCTAAAAACGGACATGACCGTAAGGCATTAAGAAATATTATTGAGGCTTGTGCAGCACAGATGGGCCTGCCAGTTTTAGGTTATAGAAAAGTACCCGTAAATTCAGATGTTGTGGGCGAAACTGCCAGATCCGTGGAGCCACTAGTTCGTCAGATTTTTATAGGCAAGCCGGGTCATATTGTTGATAACGATGACTTTGAGCGCAAATTATACGTTTTAAGAAGGTTAATAAGCAAAACATTAACTGATAAGATTGGTGCGGCAGAAGGCGAATTTTATTTTACTTCCCTATCTTCCAGAGTAATTGTATATAAAGGACAGCTAACTACTTATCAGGTACGTCAATATTATCAAGACCTGCAAGATGAGCGAGTAGTTTCTGCTTTTGGTATGATCCACTCTCGTTTTTCAACCAATACTTTTCCTTCTTGGAAGTTAGCACAGCCTTTCAGGTACATGTCTCACAACGGCGAGATCAATACTTTGACAGGTAACTTAAACTGGTTTTACGCAGGAGTAAGGTCTTATATTTCTCCGTTCTTCACTCCAGAAGAAATGGAAATTTTGTTGCCGGTTATTGATAATAACCAGTCAGATTCTGCCTGTTTAGATAATATAGTTGAAGTATTAATGCATTCTGGACGCTCACTGCCTCATGTAATGATGATGTTAGTGCCAGAAGCTTGGGATGGAAACGAAGCAATGGATCCTCTTAAAAAGGCATTTTACGAATTCCATGCTACCATTATGGAGCCTTGGGATGGTCCGGCAGCGTTAACTTTTACAGATGGTAAATTAATAGGTTCTATTTTAGATAGAAACGGTTTACGTCCCTTAAGATATGCAATAACAAACGATGATAGAGTTATTGTTGCATCAGAAGCTGGTGTATTAAAAATAGATGAAAGTACCATCATCCGTAAAGGAAGATTGCAACCGGGTAAAATGTTTTTGATCGATATCGAAAACGGTAAAATTATCACGGATGAAGAAATCAAACATCAGATTGCTAGCCGACAGCCTTACGGTACTTGGATTGATAACTATAAAATTAGATTAGAAGAGTTGCCAGAGCCTAGAGTTTCTTTTACTCAAATGTCTAAAGAGTCTGTCTATCGCTACCAAAAAGTATTCGGTTTCTCTCGCGAAGATATAGATACCATCATAAAGCCAATGGCTTTAGATGGAAAAGAGCCAATTGGCTCTATGGGTACCGATGTTCCTCTGGCTGTATTGTCGGATCGTCCTCAACACCTTTCAAGTTATTTTAAGCAGTTTTTTGCTCAGGTAACTAATCCTCCGATAGATCCTATACGTGAGCGTTTGGTAATGAGTTTGGCCACATTTATAGGCAACAATGGGAATATCCTGGATGAGGATAAAATGCACTGCCATTGCGTAACTTTAAAACAGCCTGTATTAAATGATAAAGAACTAGAAAAGCTAAGAAGCATAGATACGGGTTTGTTTAATGCTAAAACTTTGCAAACTTATTTTAAAGCTGATGGTTTAGAAGGTTCTTTGCAAAGAGGACTTGACAGACTTTGTCGTTATGCGGAAGATGCAGTTAACGATGGTTTTGAGGTTTTAATCCTATCGGATAGAGCAATAGATTCAGAACATGCGCCAATACCTTCTTTATTGGCAGTTTCTGCAGTACACCACTTTTTAATTAAAAAAGGATTAAGGGGAGCTGTTGGTTTGGTTGTTGAGGCTGGAGACGTTTGGGAAGTTCATCATTTTGCTTGTTTATTAGCTTTTGGTGCTACCGCGATTAACCCTTACTTGGCTTTGGCATCAATTTATGCTATAAAAGTTGACGAAAGATATGATACGCCTTTAGATGAAACAGTTCTTGTGAAAAACTATGTGAAATCTGTTTGTGATGGATTGTTAAAGATATTCTCTAAAATGGGAATCTCAACTTTGCAGTCTTACCACGGATCTCAGATATTTGAAATCTTAGGAATTAGCAAAGAAGTTGTAGATCAGTATTTTTCTGGTGGAATCAGCAGAATTGGCGGTTTAGGTTTAGATGAAATTGCCCGCGAAGCATTAGCTAAACATGTGAGTGGTTTCAACGAAAGTGCAGCACAATTGCTTCCAGAAGGCGGTATTTATCAATGGAAACGTAGAGGTGAAGCGCATTTATTCAATCCCACAACGGTTCACTTATTACAGCACTCCACAAAAACTGGAGATTATGAAACATATAAGAAATATGCACATGCGGTAAATAACCAAAAAGACAAAATGTATACTTTACGTGGTCTTTTGGATTTTGCAAAACACCGTGAGTCAATTTCTATTGATGAAGTGGAACCAGCAGAGAACATCATGAAGCGTTTTGCTACCGGTGCAATGTCGTTCGGTTCTATCTCTCATGAAGCACATAGTACATTGGCCATTGCCATGAACCGAATTGGCGCTAAAAGTAATACAGGTGAAGGTGGAGAGGATGAGATGCGTTACAAGAAGATGGAGAACGGAGACTCCATGCGTTCAGCAATTAAGCAAATTGCCTCTGGTAGATTCGGTGTAACCATAAATTACCTAACCAATGCAGACGAGCTTCAGATTAAAATGGCGCAAGGTGCTAAACCTGGAGAAGGTGGGCAATTACCCGGGCATAAAGTTGATGATTGGATTGCGAGAACCCGTCACTCAACGCCGGGTGTAGGATTAATTTCTCCTCCGCCACACCACGATATTTATTCTATTGAAGATTTATCGCAGTTGATTTTTGATTTAAAAAATGCGAACAGAGCAGCCAGAATCAACGTAAAGTTAGTTTCTAAAGCGGGTGTAGGTACAATTGCGGCGGGTGTTGCCAAGGCACATGCCGATGTAATTTTAATTGCAGGGTACGATGGTGGAACTGGAGCTTCTCCAATCAGTTCTATAAAACATGCTGGTTTACCTTGGGAACTTGGTTTGGCCGAAGCGCATCAAACTTTAGTTAAAAATAAACTCAGAAGTAGGGTAGTATTACAGACTGACGGACAATTGAAGACCGGTAGAGATTTAGCAATAGCGGCTTTATTAGGAGCCGAGGAGTGGGGAGTTGCCACAGCAGCATTAGTGGTTGGCGGTTGTATAATGATGCGTAAGTGCCATTTAAATACTTGTCCAGTAGGTGTTGCCACTCAAGATCCGGAATTGCGTAAATTATTTACAGGAAAGCCAGAACACGTGGTGAACCTATTTAAATTTATGGCAGAAGAGTTAAGAGAAATTATGGCAGAACTTGGTTTTAAAACCATTAATGAAATGGTTGGCCGAGTTCAATTCTTAAAAGTTCGTCCTGATATTACACATTGGAAAGCTAAAAAGTTAGATTTTTCTGCGTTGTTGCACCCAATGGTTTATCCAAAAAACCTAACCTTGTACAATAGTGAAGGTCAAGACCATGCTATGGAAAATATCATTGATTGGAAACTTTTAGAAAACGCAAAAGTTGCATTGGAAAGTAAAACTCCCGTTTTTGGAGAGTTTACGCTGAAAAATACAGATAGAACCGTTGGAACAATGCTTTCGAACGAAATTGCCAAAATTTACGGTTCGGCTGGTTTACCTGATAATACCATAAATTATAAATTTACTGGTTCAGCTGGTCAAAGCTTTGGCGCATTTGCAGCAAAAGGTATTTCTTTTGAATTAGAAGGTGAAGCCAATGATTACGTAGGTAAAGGTTTATCTGGAGCGCAATTAGCAGTTTATCCTGCAAAAGACGCTACGTTTACGCCTGAGGATAATATGATTGTAGGTAACGTTGTACTTTACGGAGCAACTTCTGGAGAATTGTTTATCCGAGGACAAGCAGGAGAACGTTTTGCAGTAAGAAACTCTGGTGCAACAGCAGTTGTAGAAGGAGTGGGAGACCATGGTTGCGAATATATGACTGGTGGTATTGCCTTAATTATAGGTAAAACAGGTAGGAATTTTGCCGCAGGTATGAGTGGAGGAATTGCTTTAGTATACGATATTGATGGTGAATTCACTGAAAACTGTAATTTGGAAATGGTGGATTTAGATCCGCTAAGTCCAAAAGATGAGGAATTGATCATCAAACTATTAAGTAAACACAATCAGTTAACTGGAAGCGCTGTTGCTAAAAAGTTAGTTGACAATTGGAAAGATGAATCTTCAAAATTCATCAAAGTATTTCCAAAAGAGTTTAAACGAGTTTTGGCAGAAAAGAAGCAATTAGAATCAATTTATTAAAATGGGAAAAATTACAGGATTTAAAGAGTACGGAAGAGAACTTCCAGAAAAAGTACCTGCAAAAGATAGGGTAAAGAATTATAAGGAATTTGTGGGTATGTATTCAGATCAGAAACTGAATGAACAGTCCGCAAGATGTATGAATTGTGGTATTCCGTTTTGTCATAACGGATGCCCGCTAGGAAACGTTATTCCTGAATTTAACGACGCTGTTTATAAAGAGAATTGGGAAGAAGCTTATAAAATATTAAGCTCAACAAATAATTTTCCGGAATTTACTGGAAGAATTTGCCCGGCACCTTGTGAGTCTGCGTGTGTACTAGGAATTAATAAGCCAGCGGTAGCAATCGAGG
>DASSWV010000182.1:0-2121 GCA_035704545.1 Pelobium sp. | reverse complement strand
CACCATGTTTTTAAAAACCTCCATTCCCATTTTTTGGGAATCTATAAAGCCATGTTTTTTAACCGGATCATAAGCATGCGCCCTAATAATTTGAACCCCTAAACTCTCAGTTGCTTGAGTCAATTGATTTTCCATTTCAAGTTGAGCTTGCCAACATTGTTGATTTGCGGAAATCCTCAAGTCTCCACTGGCAACTAAATATATATTCATATCTACGAATTAAGCGTGATTAACAATGTGTTTTAAACTGATTTATAAAGGTTTTTTACCGGTTACGATATTTATATATAAATATCGTATTCAAATATGCAATAAAAATATTATATTGCACTAATATATATTAACATTTATCTATAGGATATTATCATAGGGATAACAAACCTCTTTCAGGTATTTTTTAATCTTATTAAAACCAATATGAAACCATACTTCCATAAAGTTGCTACCGACTTACAAAGCTCTTTTGTGATTAGACATGATATTTTACCGGATTTTGGCAAACTATGGCATTACCATCCAGAGCTAGAATTACATTATGTAGTGAAAGGAAACGGTGTAAGGTTTATAGGTGATAATATTAGCAACTTTTCATCAGGAGAGATCATTTTATTGGGAGAAAACCTACCCCACACTTTTAGATGCAATGAAGATCATCATCAATACACGCCAGAGGTTGAGGTTGAAGCTATTGTGATTCAGTTTTTACCTGATTGCTTGGGCAAAAGTTTTTTGAACCTACCTGAGCTTTTTATGATGCAAAAGCTGTTTGAAAAAGCAAAAAAAGGAATGATACTGAACGGAAAGGCACAACAAGAGGTTGCTAATTTAATGAAGGCCGCTACCGAGGCAGTCCATCTGGATAAGATCATCATATTGCTTTCGATTCTTAAAACTTTATCAGAAACGGATGAATATACCGAAATCACTGCTGCACATGCTTTTTACCAATCCAATGAATCTGATACAATAAGGCTCAACAAAATTTGCAATTATACCCTTTCTAATTACAAAAAAGAAATTACTTTAGATGAGATTGCCGCCATCAGCAATTTAAGCGTCACCTCTTTTTGCAGGTACTTTAAACTGATGACCAAAAAAACTTTTTATGATTTTTTAATTGAAATAAGGGTTAGCCACGCTTGCAGGTTATTGGTAGAAGATAGGCTACCTACAGAAGTGATTTGTTTTGAGTGCGGGTTCAACAACATATCTAACTTCTATAGGCATTTTAAAAAGACAACAGCGATGACGCCTAAACAATATAAAAAAACCTACTTAGCCACTTAAAAACCAATCCCTTGTTGCAGTCCTGCATAATCAACAAATAATTTTTCGATCCCTTTTTTAACACTCGAAGAAAAATCACCTACATCTCTTCTGCTGAACGTTGAGATTGGAATTCCTCTTTTTTGCAAAGAGTATTTTGCCACCACCGGATAAACGTTATGCATTACATCCATATTTGAACATAAAAATTCTTGTACGGCTTCCACCTCATTTAGCGCTGATGGATTATTGAAGTTATTGCATAACCACACAATCATCTCGGGGAAAAAGTTACCTTGTATACAGGACAAACCCGCTGATCCTGCTTTTAAAGACTCAACCGCATGTCCCATATAAGCATCGTACAATCCAAAATCGGGATTTTTAACGCCCTCTAATTTCGCTTTGATCTGATGAATATCTAAACTAGTGTCTTTATGATAAATCACTCTGCCGGTGTTTATAAAAGAAGCTAATTGATCACTTGATAACAGTCTTTTATACGGAACCGGGCACTCGTAAAAGCCAGTCATTACTCCTGGTGTGAGCTCTAAAAGTTGATGAACTCTTGCATTAAAAACAGTATCGGACTCTTCTTCTTTAGCAATTAAACTGCTAATCAGAATTACTGCTTTTATATTGGTAGCATAAATTCTTTTTACAAAATCTGCTTGTTTTTGTACCGTACCGCCGAAAGTACCGGTAGCAACTACTGGCACCTCTCCATCCACTACTTTTACAACGTGTTTTACAAGGTCAATACGCTCATCGTCACTCAATTCGAACATTTCGCTGGATAAGCAATTAGCAAACAAGCCAGTAACACCAGCTTTAAGGTACATTTCTGTAAGTTTT
>DASSWV010000110.1:0-5541 GCA_035704545.1 Pelobium sp. | reverse complement strand
ACAAATTTGAACAGGCTCTTAATGCTTTCAAAATCATCTAATCAATTTAATATTATTCTTTTCTTTCTCTTATTTGTGACTAATTAAATTATATTTGAAAATTACAATAAAATAAGCATTTTGGTAAATTTTTAATACAGAATGAATCAAATTATAAACAATTTCGAACAATTTGAAGCCGTAATCGGTTTAGAGGTACATGTTCAACTATCTACATCATCAAAAGCATTTTGTTCAGATTCAGCAACTTTCGGCAATTTACCAAATCAAAACATCAGTCCCGTATCATTAGGCTTACCAGGTGCATTACCACTAACTAACGAAAAAGCGGTTAAGTATGCTGCTAAATTAGGTTTGGCTATAGATAGTAAAATCAACCAATATAATTTTTTCGACCGTAAAAATTATTTTTACGCAGATTTGCCAAAGGGCTACCAAATTACGCAAGATAATGAACCTATTTGTTTAGGAGGGAAACTTAAAATCCGGTTAGAAAACGGCGAAGAAAAAGACATTATCTTAAACCGTATCCACATGGAGGAAGATGCCGGAAAAAGCATCCACGATATGGATAAAGATTATTCTTATATAGATTTAAACCGAGCTGGAGTAGCATTATTAGAAGTAGTAACCGAGCCAATGATTAGCTCTGGAGATGAAGCTGCCGCATACTTAAGTGAGTTAAGAAAATTGGTTCGTTACCTAGATATATGCGATGGAAACATGGAAGAAGGTTCCATGCGTTGCGATGCCAACGTTTCAGTCCGGTTAAAAGGAGAAACCAAATTAGGTAACCGTTGCGAGGTTAAAAACCTAAATTCTATCAAAAACGTTCAAAGAGCAATTGAACATGAGGTCAAACGTCAAATTGATTTGATCAACAAAGGCAAAACCATCGATCAAAACACCTTAAATTTTGATGCAGTAACGGGTAAAACAACCCCTTTACGCTCTAAAGAGATGGCAAATGATTACCGTTATTTTCCTGAACCAGATTTACTGCCGATGGTAATTTCTGATGAATTTTTGGAAGCGATAAAAGCAGAAATGCCAACTCTACCAGAAGAATTATATCAGCAATTCACAAAGGAAATGGGCTTGCCTGCTTATGATGCTTTGGTACTTACCGCAGAAAAATCAATGGCAGATTATTTTGTAGCTCTTACCAAGCATACCAAAAACTATAAAATGGCATCCAACTGGGTAATGGGTACGTTAAAATCGCATCTGAACGAAAAGCAGAAGAACTTTAACGATCTGGAAATTCCTGCCAAAGAAATTGCCGAAATTATTAATTTGGTAGAACTTAAAGAGATCAATAACAGTCAAGCTAAAAACAAATTGTTTGCAGCGCTTGCGTTGCGTCCAGACGCTAAAGTTGCTGTTTTAATGGAAGAGCTAAACTTGGTACACAAAAAATGTGATAACGAATTGGATGGGTTTATCACAAAAGCGTTAGAAAAGTTCCCGGATAAAGTTAAAGAATACCATAATGGCAAAAAAGGAGTTATAGGACTGTTTATGGGCGAGGTAATGAAATTATCTCATGGAAAATTAGACCCTAAGAAAACTAATCAGTTAATTTTAGAGAAATTAGAAAGTATAAAATGAAGAAGCTTTTAGGTTTAGGATTACTTGCGATAGCGCTGTTTGTTGGTTCATGTTCCAACAAAGATGGATTCAGTATTAGAGGTTCAATTACAAACATTGGCGATGCTAAAAAAGTTTATTTGTTAGCGTTAGACACTTTTGGGCAGATGACGCCTATTGACTCCACTTTTTTAAATGAGGATAAGGAATTCACTTTAAAATCTAAAAGTGCGGATCCAGAATTTTACCAAGTAGCTGTAGGACAAAGAGCGTTTTTTGTGATTGCAGAAAATGGCGATGAAATTGAGCTAAAAGCCGATTTAAACAATCCAACCGGAAACTACGAACTAAAAGGTTCTGATGAAGCTGATAAAATCACAGCATACAATAAGATAACTGCCGAATACAGTCAGCAAAATACTGCTCTGGCAGAAAAATATAGCAAAATGATTACGGCAGACCAAGACAGGAAAAACGAGATCATTGCTGAATACAATGCAAAATCACAGGTAATTTCAAAACCTTTTTTAGAAAAATCAATGGCTTTCATCGAGAAAAACAAAAAATCGATGACAGCGTTTTTTGCGGCCAACATTATGGTTGGGATGCCTCATGATGATTATGAAAGTAAATTAATTGCTTACAGCAAAGAAGCGAAGGAAACCTTCCCAAATAATAAAGCCATCAATTCTTTTGCCCTACAAATGGAAGCGGCAAAAAAAGTTGCAATTGGAAGCCAAGCGCCAACAATATCAGCACTAAGTCCTGATGGCAAAATCATCAAACTTTCAGATTTTAAAGGGCAGTATGTGCTGGTTGATTTTTGGGCATCTTGGTGCGCACCATGTCGTCAGGAAAACCCAAACCTAGTGGCAAGCTATCAACGTTTTAAAGACAAAAACTTTACTATTTTAGGTTTTTCTCTAGATGACAGTGAAGAAGCATGGAAAAAAGCAATTGTTGCGGATAAGTTAGAATGGGCACAGGTATCCGAGTTAAGACAGTGGGACTCTCCTACTGCGATGTCTTATAATGTAAGCGCAATCCCTGCATCTTTTTTGATTGATCCTAATGGAAAAATCATCGCTAAAAACCTTAGAGGCGAGCAACTGAATCAGTTTTTAGAGAAAACGCTTTAAAATAAACCATATCGCATGGACTATAAGCTTAACAATCTTTTAATATTATATTAACAAACTCTGCAAATAAACCTTGTAAATTTAGAGACAAATAGATTTTATGATCAGTAATAAACAAAAGATTCTAATTGTTGACGATGAACCAGATATTCTGGAACTAATAGAATACAACCTTAAAAAAGAAGGTTACGTTGTTTTTACTGCTAAAAACGGCAAAGAAGCAATTCAAGAGGCTAAAAACTGTCTGCCTGACCTCATCGTTTTAGATGTGATGATGCCCAAAATGGATGGCATTGAGACTTGCCGTGTCTTAAGAACGATGCCAGAGTTTAAAAATACTTTCATGGTGTTTTTAACCGCCCGAAGTGAAGAGTATTCTGAAATTGCGGGTTTTAATGTAGGTGCAGATGATTACATCGCAAAGCCCATCAAGCCTCGAGCTTTGATAAGCAGAATTAACGCTATTTTAAGGCGTAATTCTCAACCAGAAGAAATCGCAGATGAAAAATTAGAAATTTCTGACCTAGTAATTGATAGAGATGCTTTTTTAGTTTTCCAAAATGGCAATAAAGTAGTGCTTGCAAAAAAGGAATTTGAACTCCTATTTCTTTTAGCATCCAAACCTGGAAAAGTATATACCCGTGAGGCAATTTTAAGCAGTATCTGGGAAGATTCTGTTGTTGTTACCAACCGTACTATTGATGTACACATCCGCAAACTACGTGAAAAATTAGGCAATGACTATGTGACTACAGTTAAAGGCGTAGGCTACAAGTTTGAAACCGTATAATTCGCTTAATTTAAATTCGCTTTTTTTGCTAAACCCTTTGTTTAATTTCTGTAATTACTGTAAAATTCTCTTCCAATCGCGGGAATATCGCCAACAGTCGTCCAAATAAAATAACAGAATACGCATCGTATATTTTAAACTATACGTACTTTTGTCTTATGATTGAACTTCCTGTAATTCCGGCAAATCAAGCACAACGCAAACCCGATTGGTTGAGGGTAAGATTACCAATAGGTAAAGAATATGCTCAGGTAAGAGGAATTGTAGACGAGCATAAATTACATACCATCTGCGAAAGTGGCAATTGCCCTAATATGGGCGAATGTTGGGGTGCCGGAACAGCTACCTTCATGATTTTAGGAAACATTTGCACTCGGTCTTGCTCTTTTTGTGCGGTTAAAACAGGCAGGCCTTTAACCGTAGATTTAGACGAACCAAACCGTGTAGCAAATTCCATTAAATTAATGACGGTTAAACATGCCGTAATTACTTCCGTAGATCGGGATGATTTAAAAGATGGAGGATCTATAATTTGGGCACAAACGATTAGCGCCATCCGGAGAGAAAGTCCGCAAACAACAATGGAAACCTTAATCCCTGATTTTAAAGGAATTTGGGACAACCTGTATAGAGTTTGTGAGGAAAAACCAGAGGTTGTTTCGCATAATATAGAAACAGTAAGAAGACTTACAAAAGAAGTAAGAGTGCAAGCCAAGTACGACCGTAGCATGGAATGCTTACAACGCATCTCTGAGTTTGGCTTGCGTACAAAATCAGGAATAATGCTTGGCTTGGGAGAAACCGAAGCAGACGTTTTAGAAACCATGCAAGATTTAAAAACAGCTGGCGTTCATGTACTCACGATAGGTCAGTATATGCAACCCACAAAAAACCATCATCCCGTTATAGATTGGATCCACCCAGATCAGTTTGCATTTTATAAAGAGAAAGGTAGAGAAATGGGTTTTAAATATGTGGAAAGTGGCCCTTTGGTACGGTCTTCGTATCATGCTGAAAAACACCTATTTGATTTTTAATAAATCCTCTTTATCTTACGCCAATTGTGATAAAAACTAACAAAGTATTTTTAGAAGAACCAGAACTGGTTATTGCCTTAAAGCAGCAAAAAAAAATCGGCGCTGATGCCCTTTACGATATGTATTCAGCCTCCTTATTGGGAATTATACAACGTGTAATTGCTGATCAAGAAATAGCTGAAGATGTGTTGCAAGAAGGTTTAGTTAAAATCTGGAACTCTATCCAGCAATATGACCCCTCTAAAGGAAGGCTTTTTACATGGATGGTAAACGTTGTACGTAACTTATCTATTGACAAAGTAAGATCTAAGGATTATAGGAACCATTCTAAAAACCAAGACCTAGAAAACCACGTAAATTCAATCGACATTCAAAGAAACTCAGAGTTTAAACCAGAGCTAATGGGCGTTAAGGATCTTTTACTCAAGTTAAAGCCCGAGCAAAAAATCATTGTTGAGATGATTTACTTTCAAGGCTACACGCATGTAGAAGTTGCAGAAGAATTGGCAATGCCGTTGGGCACTGTAAAAACAAGGTTGAGAATGGGTATAATAGAATTGAGAAAATATTTTAAATAGGTGGAAAACATTAGAACATATATCGAATCGGGCATTTTAGAACTTTATGTTCTGGGAGACCTTAATGTTGAAGAAAAAGCAGCAGTTGAGGCGATGTCTAAGCTCCATCCAGAGGTTAAAGCCGAATTGGAGGAGATTGAGAAAGTGATGATGGACGTGTCGTTGAATTTAGCGGTAGAACCATCGTCAAAAGTGAAGGAAAACTTTTTTAGCCAGATCAGTTTTGCTAAGGAAGAGGAAGTAGTTGCAACTGTGGATAGCTCTTCTGTGAAAGAAGCCAAAGTTGTTCCATTAAATAATAACCGGTTAAACTTTTACAAGTATTCTTTTGCAGCGTGTTTAGCATTATTGGTAATTAGTATTGTTGCGATTATCAACTTATCAAGCAACTTAAAAGAAAGCAGACA
>DASSWV010000161.1:0-2022 GCA_035704545.1 Pelobium sp. | reverse complement strand
TTTTTTTTCCTCTCTGGCGACTCTCAAACTTCTCTTTATCTGACTCTCCAATCGCCTTCCTCTCTTCTCTCAGATAAACCGCATCCCTTGCGCTTGCGGAGTGCAAAGGTGGGAGTTTTTTTGTTAACATCCAACACCAACGGCAATCTTATCTGTGATTTTTTGCGGAATGTGACGTAACCCGCTGATTATATGTGAGAAAAAATTTACCCCACGCATAGGAGCAACAGCGTGAGATGACAATTCGGACTGGACAGGATTCTTTGTTGAACAGGGACAGTGTGTATCCTTGTTTGTCTGGGGTTTAATGCTGTGTGATGAAACTGTAAGGTTAATAACCACTGGAAGCATATCCTGCATAATTGAAAGGGTATTTCTGGGCAATATAATAGTTGCGGTGAAAAGCTTTTGTTACTAAACCGGATGGAAATGGATACCGGCAGAGGCGGGGATAATGCGTTGGAGTACTTAATGCCGTGTCGTGGGCTTATGAAATGGCGTGGAGTATGAATGGACAGCCGGGACTGCAGGCCGCCAAGATTGCTGGATCATCGTTTTTTCTCAGAGATCTGAACCCTTTGCTCTTTCTTTATGGTAATAATACTCTGTCAATCACGTGAACTATTCCGTTTGTGGTTTGGATGTCGGGTATCACCATGTTTGCCGCTATATTGTTCCCTGCTCCTTTAACGCTTAATAAGCCATTAATGTATTCACCTAGAGTGATGTTTTTACCGCTTAAAGTTTGTAAATTTCCGGTATAAAGTTGTGAGGTAAACTTACTTCCGCCGTTGGAGACAACATGATTAAGTAATACCTGAGTCACGGTAGCTTTATCTAGCTTTCTGATATCGGCTGGGTTTTCGATTGCCACTCCAAGTATTTTACCCAAATCTTTAAACGCTTGATCAGTAGGTGCAAAAACTGTGTAATTTGCATTTGGATTCTCCAATTCGTCTACCAGATCACAATATATAGCGGCTTCCACCAAGAAACTTAACTCGGGTTTGACAAAGCCTTTGCCTTGCGCAAAAAATATTGCAGTGTTTGCTATATCTGTTCCGGAAGCCAGTAAAACCCTATTTATCACGTGTACAACACCGTTATCTGTTTTGGTATCGACAACAATTATTTTAGAACCGTTGACATACTTCTCTCCATCTCTGATCACTATTGTTTTTTTTATGTCTTCACCTAATAGCGAATTTAAAGTGCTTGTATTTGGTAGCATTTCATCCTTAGTACTTCCGTTACTGAGGTGATACTTTAAGACACTTATTAAAAATGGCGTTTGAAGTGCATTTAAATCTTGAGGGTTGACTAAGCCGATTTTCTGGAACGCTTGGTTTGTCGGTGCAAAAACTGTGAAATTTCCGTCGGAACCGGATGCAGTGTTTTTATTTGAGAGCGCAATTACGAGGTCTGCTTTAATGGCAGAGGCTTCTAATTGACTTAGGTCTTTTAGACCAACCACAAACTGCGATATAGTTGGGAGTACGCCCTTCTCTTTGTTACAAGAGATGATAGTAGTTGAAAAAATTAGTGCCACAAAAACTCGTAGCGTGGTTTGAAGCTTTAATGATTTAATTTTCATTCTCCTTAACGGTTAATATTTTTGCTCTATTGTTGTTTGTGATGTGAAAATCAGATGATTTTCGCAAAGACACGTACGATATAATGCTTAAGTTTTTACTTTCGTAAAAAAATAGAATCATTGGATAAATTATTTCGTATTTCTACACAAAACAATGTAATATTACAAACATAGATTGAAACAAAAAATCTGATTATAAAAATTTAATAATTAAACCACAAAAATCGACTATGCAAATATTTACCAAGGTAGCATTTTTAAGTATCTGTTTTACGTTAGGGATAGGTTTAAATTCCTTCTCTCAAAGTCCTTTAAGCGGATTTATGCAAGGCAAAAAAGGTGGTGGAATTACTTTTTCTGCAACTCATGAACATTATAAAGGGGCTTTTTTATTTCCGGAACAGATAGATGAAATTCCTGTTTTTAAC
>DASSWV010000081.1:0-2262 GCA_035704545.1 Pelobium sp. | reverse complement strand
ACAAATTTTAAGTCAAAAGTGATTGGAGTTTCGATAAAAGACAGGGGCGGAATTTTACCCGTTGGACATACCGCGGATGCCGCTTATTGGTTTGATGACGCCACCGGAAACTGGATTACCAGTACTTATTATATGGATGCTTTGCCAACTTGGGTAACTAACTTCAATAACAAAAAAATATCTGAAAAATACATTAAACAAGATTGGAACACGCTTTATCCAATTGAATCCTATAGCCATAGTGCTGCTGATAACAACCTTTACGAAGGGAAACTAAGTGGCGAAAAAGCGCCTGTTTTTCCGCACTATTTGTCTAAAATCTTCAAAGGCAATAATTATGGTGTCATTAAAACCACTCCACATGGCAACCAATTAACACTCGACTTTGCAAAAGAAGTTTTAATAAACGAACAAATGGGCAAAAACGGAAATACAGATTTTTTAGCTGTCAGTTTTTCTTCCACAGATTACGTTGGGCACAAATACGGCATCAACGCTATTGAAACTGAAGACACCTACTTACGCATGGATAAACACATAGAAGACCTCCTCAACACTTTAGATGCAACCATCGGCAAAGGAGAGTACACTGTGTTTCTTTCCTCAGATCATGGCGCAGCACACAACCCATTGTTTTTAAAAGACAACAAAATCCCTGTTGAATTGTTGTCAATGTCAAAAGTGTTACAAAAATTAAACATCGCACTCGAAAACAAGTTTAAACAGCCTAATCTGGTCATTAGCCTGTCGAGCTATCAAGTAAATTTCAACAACCCATTGATTGAAAAACAAGCACTTGATCTGGATGAAATCAAAAAATTCGCTATACAGTTTTTAAAAAAACAAGACGGTATTTTATACGTAGTTGATATGGAAAAAGCTTCTATCTCAAGCATACCCGAAACAGTTAAAACCAAAATTATCAACGGGTATAACCCGCAAAGAAGCGGTGCAATTCAAATAATTTTGAAACCGAATTTTTACGCAGGTGGTCGTACAGGCACAAGTCATGGCACTTGGAATCCTTATGACACGCATATTCCTTTAATTTTTATGGGTTGGGGCATTAAACACGGCACTACAAACCGCCTTACCAGTATGTCAGATATTGCATCAACTTTAGCCGCTTTATTGCACATACAAGAACCTAACGGAAACATCGGTTTGCCTATTGAAGAGGTGTTGCAAAAATAACATTAAGGGGGTTTACAGTACAATTGAAGAAAAATCAATTGTACTGTACCAAGCTTTCCGCTGTACTCCGTTTGCCTTAGAAAAAAGGCAATCCGTGGTGCCGCTACAATCTCTAACCCAACAGAACTAAAAGCTTGAGAGCAATAAATCGATTTGTAGACTACTTTAATAAACAACCTAGTTGAGTTTTCTCGAATGAAAAAATACATCTCCAAATTACATTACCTCACGCAGGATTTGCCACATCTTTCTCATACAGACCAAGTGCAAATGGCTTGCGAGGGTGGAGCAAATTGGATTCAGTACCGGTGCTTTAGTAAAACAGATGAAGAAATGCTGGAAGAATTGCATCCTATTGCCACCATCTGCGATGATTGGGGCGCAACCTTAATTGTTACTAACCATAGCCATCTGTTGCATTTGGCAGATATACAAGGAGTACACATTGAAGATATTGAAGCAGATATTACCATGGTACGTGAGCAAATTGGCGAAACAAAAACTTTAGGCGTTTCAGCAACAAGTCTAGCGCAGATAAAAAAGCACATCAATAACGGCGCAGACTATATCAGCTGCGGACCATTTGCATACACCGAGACCAAACCCAATAACTTTGAACTTTGGGGCATTAAAGGTTATCAAACAGTATGTGAAACTTTAAAAAGTGAGGGTTTAACATTGCCAATAATTGCTGTTGGTGGAATAAAAACCAGCGATGTTGTTCAATTAATGGATACCGGAATTTCTGGTATTGCAGTTTCGGGAGCCATCAATCTTTCAGAAAGCATTACTGAAGCATATGCTGAAATCCATAGACTAGTTTATTAATCTAAATTAACCTAACTTCTTCAAAAGCTCATCAACCCCAACTTTCACCTGTTCTCCGGTTGACATGTTTTTTAAACTCAACTGGCCACTTTGCATCTCATCGCCACCAATCACCAGCACAAATGGGATATTTTTATCATTTGCGTATTGCATTTGCTTTTTCATTTTTGCACCAAATGGAAATAGTTCAGCGTTAATATCTGCTTGACGGAGCTTGTTCAAAATTGGTAAACTATAAGC
>DASSWV010000031.1:0-4356 GCA_035704545.1 Pelobium sp. | reverse complement strand
GCGAGAAGCTCCCCGCTTATCCAAAAGGGCAACCAAAAATCACTATTTTAAAGTACGTTATCCCTCCACATACTATACTTTCACTTCATAAGCATCCAGTTATCAATGCCGGAGTTTTACTGAAAGGCGTACTTACCGTGGTAGATGACAAAAACAACGTTTTAGAACTCAAAGCCGGCGACAGCATTATTGAATTGGTGAATACTTACCATTACGGCGAAAATAAAGGCGATGAACCTGTGGAGATTATGGTGTTTTACGCCGGAACTGAGGGGACAGCGCTTACGATAAAAAAGTAGAATTGGATTAGAACGTTGCAAATAGTTTGATTGATGAGACTTGTCTAACAATAGAGATGGAGTATGTTTAAAACGTTAAAAATTTATGTCACCCTTTTAGGTTCAATAAATAACTAATAAAAAACATAAACGTCAGTCAAGCTTACTACTTCCTAATTCATTACCAAATTATTCTCTACCAAAAAGCTACTTAGAAAACGACAGCTCCTTCTGAAAGTTCTTTGCGAATTTACGCTTGTCAAACTTGTAAAGCTTGGCTGCTCTGTACGAAACACCTTTTTGCTTCTCATCTAGTTCCTTCAAAATATCGTAAGAAAGCATTTTTTTACGGAAATTTCTTTTATCCAGTTTTTTGTTCAAAATCACCTCATACAAACTCTGCAATTGTGTTAAGGTAAACTTCTCCGGTAAAAGTTCGAAAGCTATCGGCTGATAACTTATTTTGTTGCGAATTTTTTCAAATCCCTTTCTAAAAATGCGGCTGTGGTCAAAAGCTAACTCCGGAATATCCTTCACATTAACCCAAACAGCTTGTTTGGCAAAATCGGTAACTGGCTTTACATCTTTTTGCCCTGTGAGCCTTATCATCGCATAATAAGCAACTGTGATCACACGCCCTTGTGGATGGCGGCCTAAGGCTCCAAAGGTGTAGAACTGCTCCATATAAATCCCACGTAACCCGGTAGATTCATATAAAATACGTTGTGCAGCGCTCTCAATTGCCTCAGTTTTCTCAACAAAATAACCAGGCAAGGCAAACCAGCCCTTAAAAGGTTCTTCGTTTCGCTCTATCAGTAAAATTTTTAATTCGCCTTCATCAAATCCGAAGATGATACAATCAACTGTGAATACCGAGTCAAAATGGGCAGGTAAGTTTTCCACGTTATAAAGCTATAATTTAAATGCAATTTAATGCAAAGTTGAAAAAAATAATCGACAAAAAGTTGCTTAGTGTAAAAAATACACCTTATATTAGTAACTCCAAATTTCGAGCCACACGTATATATGTCACAAATCAAGAAAATAGCCGTTTTTACTTCAGGGGGAGATGCACCAGGGATGAATCCTTGCATTAGAGCTGTAGTAAGAACCGGTATATATTTAGGCCTTGAAGTTGCGGGGATAAAACATGGATACCAAGGCATGATCGACAACAATATTGTTGACATGGACGGGCATTCTGTAAGCAATATCCTTCAATTGGGAGGCACAATATTAAAAACTGCTCGTTGTTTAGACTTTAAAACACCAGAAGGAAGACAACTTGCATACAATAATTTAAAGAAGAACAACATTGACGCCTTAGTTGCCATTGGTGGCGATGGTACATTTACCGGAATGGAACTTTTTTCATCTGAGTATGATATAAAAGTGATTGGGATTCCAGGTACTATTGATAACGATTTGTATGGTTCTGATTATACTTTAGGTTTTGATACTGCAACAAATACAGTGATTGAAGCTATTGATAAAATTAGAGACACTGCCGAATCCCATGCCCGCTTATTCTTTGTGGAGGTGATGGGCAGAGACGCGGGCTGCATTGCGTTAAGAGCAGGAATTGGCGCCGGTGCAGAAGCTGTGATGTTACCAGAAAAAAACACCAGTATTGAAGAATTAATTGAGACTTTAAATGCTGGGGTTGCAAAAAATAAGTCCTCGGCTATTGTGATTGTTTCTGAAGGGGACAAAAGTGGTGGCGCATTTAATGTGGCAAAAAAAGTAAAAGAAGTTTTTAACTTTTACGATACAAAAGTCACTATTTTAGGCCATTTGCAAAGAGGCGGTAGTCCGAGTGCTTTTGACCGTGTTTTAGGCGGTAGAATGGGTTTTGCAGCGGTTAAAGCTTTGCTGGCCGGCGAAAGCAGGAAAACAGTTGGTTTACGTGGCAACAAAATCGTATTAACCGATATTAAAGAAGCTTTATGTGGTCACGAGTTTAAGTTAGAAGAAGATTTGTTAGAAATGTCAACAGTGTTAGCCTAATTAATGATTGCGATTGTTTATAGCGGTTCTAGGTATTCTAATTGGAGATTAGTCGATAAAAAAGGCGTGGTATCGGTACGTACAAATGGTATCAACCCGTTTTTTAACGATGAAAAATTCATTAATCAGCTATTAAACAAAAACACTAAATTAATTAACAATGCCGAAGCCATAAAAAAGATTTACTTTTTTGGCGCAGGTGCTTCATCTAAAGAACGTAAAGAAATCATAAAAAAGGGATTAAGTGATTTCTTTAAATTCAGCAAGGTTTATGTGGAGCATGATTTAGACGCGGCCGCAAAAGTAAGTTGTGATGGCAAGCCCGGTATTGTTTGCATCATTGGAAGTGGATCAAATGCCGCATTTTTTGACGGTAAGAAAATAATTGAGAACAATTACGGCTTAGGTTATGCCGTTAGTGATGAAGGATCTGCAACATGGATGGGTAAAACCATTTTAAAGGCATATTTAAACGAAACAATGCCAACCGATATTAGGTTGGCATTTGATAAAAAGTACGATTTGGACAGGCGTTTGATTATGGACAAAATCTATAAACTATCGCATCCAAATTTATTTTTGAATTCATTTACTAGCTTTTTAATTGAAAACAGAACATCGCCGTATATAACAGAAGTGGTTAAGGATGGTTTCCGTTTGTTTATGGATAATTATTTGATTCCTTTGCACCAAAAATACGGTGGTAACCAGCCTATTTATTTTGTAGGTACAGTAGCGGCATTTTTTCAAGACTTTTTAAGAGAAGTTGCCGAAGAAAAACAAATAAAGATAAGCACTGTGATAAAAGAGCCTATCTATAATTTATTAAATTATTACGCAAATAAAAATTAACAAAATGAAAATTGGAATTAACGGCTTTGGCCGTATCGGAAGATTAGCTTTTAGAGCTGCAGTAAAAAGAAGTGACATAGAAGTTGTTGGAATAAATGATTTAGTGGAGCCAGATTACATGGCTTACATGTTGAAATATGATTCTACACACGGTATTTTTGACGGCACCGTAGAAGTTAAAGACGGAAATTTAGTAGTAAACGGAAAAACTATCCGCGTTACTGCAGAAAGAGACCCGGCAAACCTTAAGTGGAACGAAATTGGTGCTGAATACATTATTGAGTCGACTGGTTTGTTTTTAACTCAAGAATTAGCTCAAAAACACATTGACGCTGGAGCTAAAAAAGTAGTTTTAAGTGCGCCTGCAAAGGATGATACGCCTACTTTTGTAATGGGTGTAAATCATAAAGAACTTAAAGCTTCGCAAAATATCGTTTCTAACGCATCTTGTACTACCAACTGTTTAGCGCCAATCACTAAAGTATTGATGGATAACTTTGGTATCATCGAAGGTTTGATGACAACCGTACACGCGACTACAGCAACACAAAAAACAGTTGATGGACCGTCTGCAAAAGACTGGAGAGGTGGACGTGGTGCTGCTCAAAACATCATTCCTTCTTCTACCGGAGCTGCAAAAGCAGTAGGATTGGTTATTCCTGCAATTAAAGGTAAATTAACTGGTATGGCTTTCCGTGTACCAACTCCAGATGTTTCTGTAGTTGATTTAACAGTACGTTTAGAAAAACCAGCTACTTATGAGCAAATCAAAAAAGCAATGAAAGATGCTTCTGAAGGTGAGTTAAAAGGTATTTTAGGTTATACTGAAGACGCAGTTGTTTCTACAGATTTCTTAGGAGATGCTCGTACTTCAATTTTCGATGCTGATGCTGGTATCGCGTTAAACGATAACTTTGTTAAAGTTGTAGCTTGGTACGATAACGAGTGGGGTTATTCAAACAAAATTGTTGACTTGTTACAACACATGTCAACAGTAAAATAATAAGCTTTCATTAGCTGATAAAGAGGTTGTCTTGATATTATTGAGGCAACCTTTTTTTATGCATAATTTTTTCGGGAATTTTAATGCTAGATAGAAATATCGAAGATTATTTAGTACGTAAGATTGAAAGGCAGCCATAACGTGTCTCCCTCTGGAGGGAGAATTAAAGAGGGAGGTGAGCGTTTTAATATTAAGGTCTACCTCCCCCACCCCCCC
>DASSWV010000497.1:0-4155 GCA_035704545.1 Pelobium sp. | reverse complement strand
ACTTCTTCGTTCGGAGTTATCTTGTCGGGTGCTTTGTTATTTGCGTTTGGGTCTACAGAAGGCTCTTCAACGCTCATATAGTCATTCCCCATACCTTCATCAGAAGTGCCGTAATTCACAATAATCCCACCAATACCCACCTCTTCTGGCGGTTCGGCTCTATTGATAATATAAAAGATGCTCAACAGCAAAAATGCCACCAACAAGCCAACAGAAATGGCAATTGCTTTCGGGTAGTTATTGTCGGGACTGTTCTTTAATATTCCGATCATTTTTGTGGTTCGGTGGCCAACACCAATTTAATCTTAAGTTTGTTAGCAATATCTGTTAAGCTCACTACATTTTGTATGGCAATGGTATTATCAGCATAAAGAATAACGGTTAAATCTGGATTTGCTTGTTGGTACGTAGCAATTTTTTGTTCTAAAGCCGCAAAAGGAACTTGTTCTTTTTCTACATAATACTCCAAATCGTTGGTAATAGAAACATTGATTGTTTTTTGTGGTGAAGCTTGTCCAGAGCTGGATCTTGGCAAAAATAATTTAACTACGTTCGGGTTTACCACTGCAGATGCCAAAAGGAAAAACAGCAACAAAAAAAACATAATATCATTTAATGCAGCGGTATGAACTTCTACATGTGGTCTTTGTCTTTTTCTTAAATTCATCGGCCCGGCTCTTCTAATAAATCAATAAACTCAATAGAATCTGTTTCCATTTTAAGTACCACCTTATCAACCATTCCGGTTAAAATATTATATAAAATATAGGCCACAATGCCAATAATTAACCCGGTGGCAGAAGAAATCATCTTCACATACAAACCACCAGAAATGGTTCCAATTTCAATTACTCCTTTTACAGAAACGTCATGGAAAATGGTAATTACTCCAATAATTGTCCCTACGAAACCTAACATGGGTGCAATACCGGCTATTACGCCCAAAATATTTAGGTTTTTCTCCAGTTTAGAGACTTCTAAACGTCCTATGTTTTCAATAGCACCTTCAATATCTTTTATAGGTCTGCCAATTCTCAACAAACCTTTTTGCAACATCCGGCCAAGTGGGGTATTGCTGCTTTTGCAAATTGCTATTGCCGAATCTAAATTGCCGGTTTTAATGCTTGATCGCACTTGCATGGTCAATTGTGATTCATCCCGGCTAGCTTTTCTAATGGTTAAATATCGTTCGAAAAATATCACCAAACCTAACAGCGCTAAAATTGCAAGCGGAATCATTACCCAGCCTCCTTTAGTGAGCAGTTCAAATAGGCTTAATTCTTCATTTGGGCTTGCTTGTAATGCAGATACTGCGTTTGTAGCAGTGTCTGTTAATGGTTGTAAGGTGTCTTGTAAAAACATATTTTATTTTAATATTTTAATTGCTTTTTTAAATGCTTCTGGGTTCAGTTCTTCTCTCACTCTGCTTAACTCTTTTTCTGCTTCGGCGTTGCTATATAAAGTTGCACAGCTTATTTTTATCATCGGGCCATCAGCGTCATCAACAATATGTGCATTGATACCGTTAGCTTTTAACTGGCTCACTCTTTTAACGGCATCTTCGCGTCTTGTGTATAAGCCAATGATAATTTCGTACTTAATATCTCCTTTTTTCAATAAAACGTTCTTTTTAACCGATACGTTTGTGGAATCTTTTACTTTTTCTACTTCAAACCCTTCTGCTTTTAGTTTAGATTCAATGTCATTGTCTTTATAAATTGAATCTGCTTTTTGTAAAGCAATGGTATTTGGCGTGGGATTTTTTGGAGTCACCGGAGCTATGGGCACCGGGCTGTTTTTTGGTAGGTAGTTTTGAATTTGATTGACCATATCTTTATAGATATCAGGCTTAGCAAAATACAAGCCGATTACACTTGTCAGGATAATAACTGCAACAATTCCCATGGTAATCGCAACTATTCCTCTTCTCGGTTCTTGTTCGAAAAGTTCATCTGACAAAGAGGTGTTCAAAGCCTGCTGGGCTAAGCTATAAGAATCTGTCTCTAAACCGACCAATTTTGGCGAAAGCGTATCAATCGGTGGTAAACCAAAGAAGGCTTTATTTAGGTTTTTTTCAGTTTCCGAAGTCAGTGTAAGTTGTCCAGCTTCATCCTTTAAAATGCCAATGCCTCTTAACTTAACCTCACTATTTTTTAAAGCAACTTTTATCTCTCGGATGTATTCGTCTAAAATTGCATAGGCGGATGTGAGCGAGGTATCAGTTTTCTGCCGGATTAGATGCACCAGCTTGTCATCATGCATATACTCACTGGTATAAACTATTTCGCTGCTAGGTGGAAAGTAAGTTTTAGTGGCATCATCATAATAGCCGGGCTTGCGCTTTTTAAAAAAGCGCCCTAAACCAGGTACTGTTACCTGATCTTTTTCGGTTATGAGCTCTACTAAATATTCTGAAATCTCCATCAATCCGTAAAAATAGTTTTTTTAACCAAAGCCACCTAAAAAATTCTAAAAGCCATAACTAACACCACCTAATATGTTTATGCCGTAATTATTATAATAGGGCAGGCGTTCGTAATCGTTTCCTAAAATATTGTTTACCCTAAAAAACGCAGAGATCTGTTTATTGTACTGGTAATCTGCACCTACGCTAATATCGGCGAAAGCTTTAATGGTTTTAGCAGTATAAGTTGGGTTACTGGAATTAGGAATATCCCAGATTTTGGCCTTTGTTTCACCTTGGAACATTAAATCACCAGAGATTTTAACTTTATCAACTATTTTAAAAGATGCGGTAGATTGTAGGGTAAAACCCGGACGTAGCCACGCATAATCTTCTTTGTTGTTATCGTATTGTTTGATAGCGATTTTACTATCTAAATTAAAAGCTTCGGAAAAGTTGATATTTACTTCTCCATCAAAACCGATAACGTTGGTGTTACCTGTCATGTAGGCCACATTAAACTTGTTTCGTTCGGTACTGTCATTCACAAAATAGGATAAATCTCCAATGGTTTTATAGCTTACCATTGCTTTGTAGCCTACGTTTGGTGCAAAAGTTCCTCTGATACCGCCCGAAACATCCATTTTTTCAACTGTGTTTTTCAATAACACATTTTGGTTGATGTATGGATTTACATCTGATAAACCTTTCAAAGTGTTTTTTTCAATGTTTCCGCCGAAATTACCAAAGATGGTCAAGTAATTTTTGATCAACATAAAATCTAAACCTACTGTCGGGAAAATATGGATACGCTGGTTGCTCCCAAATTCGTTTACGTAATTAATTCCCCCGGTTAGTTTGAAAACTTCTGTTTGTATTTTGATGTAAGGGTTTAATTTGAACAGGTTGTTGTTAAAGTTGTATGCCGAATCTTTACTTGTGGTGATATCAACCGCAGCATTTGCGCCCAAATGAAACTTGTTTAAATTTTTGCCCAGTCCGCCAGAAATAATAAATGAGTTTTCTTTAGCTTCAAATCCATTGTTGAAAATATATCCTGATGCTTTTGCCGCATAACTAAAACTGGTTTCATCGTCGGCATCGGTTCTGTTGAACAATAAGCCTTCTGCATTAAAATAGTTGAAGCGTTGTTTTTGAGGAGTCAAGTTTTGGAAAGAGCCCAAGGGATCTGTACCGAAAAAGTAAGTTCCAAGTCGTTCATATCCAAGTTTTCCTTCTAAAACCATTGCGTCGCCAATGCTTCTACCGTAACCACTTAATGATTGTTTGCTTATTTTTTGCTGGTTTTCTTTACCGCTCATAGATAAGTGGTTGAAGTTGAACCCAGCTTGTAAAGCCGGATCTTGCCCGGTAGCCAAATTTAGCTGTGCTAAACCTGTACCTAAGTTACCGAAGCCAAGTTTTGCGAAATTGTTTTTACGTTGTTCTGCAATTTCTTTTGCTAATTTTTGCGCTTCTAATTCTCTGATGCCACTATTAAGTTCTAATCGTTTATCAATTAAATCATATTTAACTTGCGGATTAAACGGTTTGGTATCACTTAAATTCGGGCTTCTTCTAATTTTAACGGCATCGGCCAAAACTGGTTTGTAAGAACGTACCACTTCAATTTCCTCGGTAACTGCGTTTCTCTTACTGGTATCCTGACTGGATGTTGTAGCAGGCTTTGCAGGCTCTTTGGTTTTTTCTTGCGTTTGTGCAGAAACATTAATCGCAAATAAGCTGAAGCA
>DASSWV010000451.1:0-4989 GCA_035704545.1 Pelobium sp. | reverse complement strand
TACAGTTACCATAAATGGCGATGTAACTTATACCGCTACTTTTGATGAAATCCCTTTCATTGTAGGTTGGGATTTTGAGGATCAAGCTACGAGAGTTAATAAAACAGCCGCTTTTTATTCCGAATCCACTAATACAGGTTCAATTTCAGCATTCAATCCTGATAATACTGCTGTTAACTGGCTTGCTAATGCTGGAAGCTTTTCTCCACAATATCCGAATGCCAGATTGTGGACAGGTAGTGCAGATTTTTTAACCACCCGCCGTTATTATAAAGCGCAATTTTCTACCCAGGGCTATACCAACATACAAGTTAAATCATTGGTCACCGCTAATTATCAGGCTTATTCTGTTCAAAAGCTACAATATTCTTTAGATGATATAACGTATACTGATGTGGCAAGTGTTGATATTACTGCCGCTTATAATAGCACTTGGGCAAATTTGAACGCAACACTGCCTGTGGATGCAGAAAAACAGACCCGTGTTTATTTAAAATGGATTGGGGATACATCTAGCCCTATTTTAGGAAACCCTACGGATAACGACGGAACAGCCATTACAAACGTATTTGTATTTGCCGATAAAGAGATAGTAAATGATACAGATGCACCCATTTTAGTTTCAACGGTTCCTGTTGCAAATTCAAGTACTGCAACCGTAAATGGCTCTGTTGTCTTAACCTTTAACGAAAAAATTAAGACAGGCACCGGTGCTATTACACTAGACGGGAAAACTTTGACTGGAGTTTACGGATCTAAAACTGTAACATTTTCTTATGAGAAATTGAATTATGATACTGAATATACTTTAACCGTTCCAGCCGGCGCATTAACCGACCAATCTGGAAACGCTTTTGCAGGTACAACGCTTACCTTTAAAACAGGAGTACGGGCCGAACCTACCAAAAAACTATTTGATGCGGTAGTTGCCAAAGATGGCTCAGGAGATTATACTTCTGTAATTGATGCCATTGCGGCAGCACCATCTAACAGTGCAACGCCTTTTTTAATCTACATCAAAAACGGTAAATATACTGGTCATCATGATATTCCCGCTACAAAGCCGTTCATCCATTTAATTGGGCAAAGCAGAGACGGTGTAATTATTTCTGATAACCGTTTATCGGGTGGAGAAAACGCTTTTCATGTGAGCTTGGGCGCAACTATGGTGGTTAACGCTAAGGATTGTTATTTTGAGAACATCACTTTTGAAAACAGCTTCGGTTTCGAAAACCAGACGGGCCCACAAGCGCTAGCCTTATACTCAATTACAGATAGGTTTGCAATGAACCATTGCTATCTAAGAAGTTATCAGGACACTTATTTAACCGCTTACAGTAGCATTGCAGACAGACATTATATTAAAGACACCAGAATAGAAGGAGCGGTAGATTTTATTTATGGCGGTGGAGATGTTTTTTTTGATAAAGATACCATTACCGTTACACGTTCTGCCGGTGGGTATATTGTAGCGCCAAGTCATGGAGTGGGTACAACATGGGGTTACGTTTTTAGCAACTGTATCATTAACAAATCAATTGCGTCTACCGTAACTACTTATCTTGGTCGTCCTTGGCAAAATAAGCCAAAAACTGTATTTATAAATGCCAAATTAGGACAAAACACCAGCATATATGCTTCTGGCTGGTACTACAAAATGGGCGCTATTCCTGCAGTTTTTGCAGATTATAATACTATGGATGCTAATGGGGATCCTATAGATTTAAGCCAACGCATTTCTGATTATGAATATGATGAAAAAGACGCGAACGGAAATGTAACCAATACCGTACACGGAACCGCAAAAAGTAGTTTAACAGACCAGGAAGCGGCAACTTATACTTACGAAAATGTAATTTTACGAAGTGGCGATACTTGGGATCCTCGTTTAATGGCAGAAGCACCTAATCAGCCGGATAACTTGCAACTAAGCGGAACGGACTTAACTTGGAACGCAGTGGCCTATACTCGGCTATATATTGTATTCAGAAATAATGATGTTTTAGGCTTTACCACAAATAACCAATTTACTGATGCAACTGCTGTTGCTAACACTAGCTATAAATATACCGTTCAAGCGGTAGGCGAGTTTGGTGCTTTAAGTCAATTGGCAACGCCGGTTGAAACTTTGCCTTTAGATCTCCTTACTTTCAAAGCAAGCGTAATGAAAGAGTTGGCGCCTAAAGTAAAGTTAACTTGGACAACCACTAACGAGGTAAACACGCTTAAGTTTGAAGTTGAAAGAAGTATTGACGGAAAAGTATTTACTAAAATCGGAACTGTCAACTCTTTTAACACAGCAGGTACGCATAATTATAGCTTTATTGATCAAAAACCTGTAGTAGGCTACTCATATTATCGTTTAAATCAAATAGATTTAGATGGTAAAAATGACTATAGCGACTTAAAGTCAATTAATCTATCAAATGAAATAAGTTTGATCTTATATCCGAATCCAGTTTCAACCGAGTTAAATCTTATACATACAAATGCTGTGGCAAATGCAGGTGTAGAGGTTATTGGTACAAGCGGTAAAATAGTGTTGAGCTTGCCAGTTGTGGTGTCTTCAAGAAACACCAAAATTGATTTAAGCGGGGTTACACCTGGTGTTTATATTGTTGTATTTACAAACGGCTCAGAACAGCAGGTTTCTAAATTTGTAAAGAAGTAGATATCAACTTTGAATTTAACTGGGTGTATCGTTTTTCGATACATCCAGTTGTGGTAAAAGATTACCGTTAAAAGGAAAAATACAAATAAGTAGAGGTGATGGCCAGCCCTATGAAGTAAATTACCCGGTGCAATATTATTAAAACGGTGTTAAACCTAAAATAAAAAAAAGACTTCCGAAGTTTTTGAAACTTCGGAAGCTTGAAAGCAAATCCCGGCAACGTTTGCACAAATTAAACAAAGCATTCGTTTCATAATATTTAACTTATTAGCTAAAATTGCTATTACTGTAATCAAATTGTTCCTCTATAAGAACATATCCAATTTAAAATCATTACATGAAAAATTACCTCCTAGCACCGGTTTTATTGTTTAGTCTATCGATTGCGCAAGCTCAGGAAAACAAGTCTGCCGAAGAAAATTATGTTTCAAAAGTCTGGGTTTCTGACCTTGGTAATGGAAAATATAAAAACCCTGTATTAAACGCAGATTACTCAGACCCCGATGCTATTAGAGTAGGAGACGATTTTTATATGATTTCCTCCAGTTTTAACCACGTCCCAGGACTTCCTCTCCTACATTCAAAAGACTTGGTAAATTGGACGATACTTACCCACGTTTTGCAAAAACAAATCCCTGAAGATGTTTTTAATAAAGTACAACATGGCAACGGGGTTTGGGCCCCTGCCATCCGCTATCATAAAAATGAATTTTACATCTATTATCCCGACCCTGATTTTGGGATTTACGTTACCCGAGCAAAAGAAGCAAAAGGTCCGTGGTCTGCACCGGAGTTAGTTTATGCCGGTAAAGGGCTAATTGATCCTTGCCCATTGTGGGATGAAGATGGAAAAACTTATTTAGTACATGCTTATGCAGGAAGTAGAGCCGGGATTAAAAGCGTAATTGCCATTGCCCCAATGAACCAAGAAGGCACAAAAGTTACCGGAGAGAGTGTGATTGTTTACGACGGACACGAGACCGACCCCACCATTGAGGGACCAAAGTTCCACAAACGTAATGGTTACTATTATATTTTTGCCCCTGCCGGTGGTGTTCCAACAGGCTGGCAATTAATACTAAGATCAAAAAATGTTTACGGCCCTTACGAACGTAAAAACGTAATGGACCAAGGGAAATCTTCAGTTAATGGTCCACACCAAGGTGCTTGGGTAAATACCCAAACTGGCGAAGACTGGTTTTTCCATTTTCAGGACAAAGAAGCTTACGGAAGGGTAGTGCATTTGCAACCTATGAAATGGGTCAATGACTGGCCGGTAATTGGGCTAGATAAAGACGGCGATGGCAAAGGAGAACCGGTTATGGAATACAAAAAGCCAAACGTGGGCAAAACCTGGCCAACAGTTACTCCGGTAGAATCAGACGAGTTTGAAGCGCCGATATTGGGTAACCAATGGCAGTGGCAGGCAAATCCTAGCGGTACTTGGGCAATGGCTAGCAACCATGGTAGCCTAAGATTATACACTAAACAGATACCGCAAAACGCTACAAGTCTTTGGGATGTGCCTAATATCTTAGGACAAAAATTTCCGGCAGACCAATTTATGGTTACCGCAAAACTTACCTTTAAACCGAATGAAAAATTAGAGAACGAAAGAGTAGGGATGATCGTTTTAGGAAAAGACTATAGTACAATATCCATAAAAAGCAAAACAGATGGCTTGTACTTAAACTATGCCGTTTGTGAAGATGCAGGGAAAGGAAAAACAGAAAAGGAAACGCCTTTAATTAAATTAAAAACCAATGCAATTTACTTACGTGTAAAAGTAAGTGAGGGTGCAAAATGTAATTGGTCGTACAGTTTTGATAATAAAAACTTTATTGATGCAGGTACAACTTTTACAGCTACGCCAGGGAAGTGGGTAGGTGCAAAAGTAGGCTTATTTGCAGTAAGAGAAACCCAAATTAATGATTCTGGTTATGTAGATGTAGATTGGTTTAGGGTTGAAAATTTAAGATAGATTTAAAATAAAAAGGATTTGATTTTGAAAAAAAGATTTTTATTTACACTTCCAATCATTCTGGCACTCACTTCTTTTACTCTTTTTAAAAAGAAAATAGCAACGGTGTACCTTATTGGCGATTCTACAGTAGCAGATTACTCCCTAGAAGACAATTACGCTTCTAAAAGATTTCCTTTGGTAGGGTGGGGGCAAATGTTTCAGCAGTTTTTAGTGAAAGATAGCCTTTGCAGGATCCGCAATATCACCACGGCGGATAGCTTAAAGGTAGATGACCGAGCAAAAGGAGGTAGAAGTACGCGCACCTTTTTTCAGGAAGGACGTTGGTCAGCGGTTT
>DASSWV010000396.1:0-2535 GCA_035704545.1 Pelobium sp. | reverse complement strand
AAATATGACTTTGGTTCAAATTTCCATTCAATTTTATGATTTCCGGCAGGCAAAACTGCAGCTCTTAAAAGATAGTTGGCTCTAAAATATGGCTTTTCCTCGCCATCAACATACATTTTCCAACCTTTAGGATACCAAATTTCCGAAAAAACTGCCACTACATTTTTATCAACAGAATATTCATATTTTAATACGTCTGGATGATAACTTGTTAGCTTAATTTGACCGTTTTGTGGAATTCCAATATTTTTTCCTTCTATTTGGCTCTTAAACTCTTGATGTACAATTGCTACTTTTTGAGGATCAAAAGAACTAATGGCTTGCATTTCTTGTTCGTTATCTTTTACAAATTCAATTTTTTCTACAAACCATGCGTTGCCAGCTGCAGTACTATTTGATTGCATACTTGCAGATTTGCCATCTTTACCTGTAGTGATAAAGTATTTGGTATTCAGCATGTCCAATACATCCTGATTTAAACTGCCAGTGAACTGCTTATCTATCACCTCCTGAAAACGCTTTAGCTTAGCGGCATGGTAACCTCCAATAGTTTTATGGAAAGCAGTGGCATCCGCACTCTGAAAAGTTGGAATAGTTAAATCCAATACTCTAAAATGAGGGTCTGGATCTCTCAAAATAAATTCATCTACCTCACGTGGTTGAGCTTGTTGGTTCATTACTGCTTTGGCAACAAACTTATCATCGTTTAAATAACGTTTATCTAAAGACCATAAATCAGTCAGTATAATCATCCCGATAATAATAAGACCTAAAGGCTGTGCAATCTTCTTATTAATTAGTGCCCACAGAACACCTATACCTACAATGATAAATAGTATAGAACGTATTGCATCTGCCCTAAACAACGAAATCCTATCATCAATTAACGCAGCGGATATGCTTGCGCCAAAACTATTATCTCCTCCTGCAATTTGGTTGAGCTGTTGAAGAAAGTCTTGATGATTGTCTGCCTTAAAACCAAATAGTAAAGTTGGTATCGCAAATAAAACAACTAAAATCCCCAACACTATATATGCAGTAGTTTTTAACTTTTTAACTACTTCTTTAATGTCTGCAGTGGGTTTTGTAGCTTCAAAGATTGCTAAACAGGCCAAAATTGGGACGCATAAACTTGCAATCACCAAATTGAACTCTACCGATCTAAACTTGTTATAAAGCGGGAAGTAGTTAAAAAATAAATCTGAAATTAAGCTGAAGTTTTTTCCAAAAGCTAGCAAAACACTTAACACGGTAGCACTAAGTAGCCACCATTTCAGCTTTCCTTTTACAATGGATAATCCAAAAATAAACAGAAACAAAACAAATGCTCCAAAATACCATGGTCCGGAGGTAAACGGCTTGGGGCCCCAATAAACCGGCATTTGTTGAGCAAAACCTGTGGCCTGGTTTATATCTGCACCTTTAGCTACCAATGCTTTTGCTACGTTTGACTTGTCATCCAAAATTGGCATAGATGCACCTCCGTATGCGTTAGGAATTAATAAAGTAATGGTTTCGCCAACACCTTGACTCCATTGGTAAGCGTAATCTTTGCTTAAGCCGTTGCTTGGTTGCGCACTATCTGTGGTAATATTCGATTTTCCACGGGTGGAGTATTGACTGTATTCAAAGGTAGTCCATAGGGTGCCAGCGTTAACCAGAATTCCTAAAATAACACTTAACGTTAATACACCTACTGATTTACCGAAGGGTTTAAGCTCTTTGTTTTTATACGCATGGAAGCACTCAATCCCCATTAAAATCAGCAAGGCAATAAACAAATAATAAGTCATTTGTATATGGTTTGACCTGATTTCTAAGGCTATAAAAAGTGACGATATGGCCGCGCCCCACAAATATCTTCTTCTTAAGGTTAAAATTACTCCGGCCAATATAAAAGGGAAAAACGAGATTGCCATTGCTTGGTTGCTGTGCCCTGCTTCTATAAAAATAAAGTTATAGGACGAGAAACCGAAAGCAATTGCACCAACAGCGGCGAGCCAGGGACTCATCCCTAGTACCGTTAATAAAAAATAGGTTCCAATAAGGTACAACAAAACAATATCCACCGGGTTTGGTGACGAAGCTTTGATTATATCAATAAGATGTGTGGTGATATTTTTTGGATATTTTAACCAAATTTGGTAGGTGGGCATCCCGCCGAACATGCTATTTGTCCAGAGCGGCCCTTTACCGTCCAACTCTTTGTATTTCATGATTTCGCTTTGGGTAGCGCCTGCTTTTTGCACATCACTTTGCATCAATACTTTCCCTTGAAAAGCAGGCGTGAAATACACAAAACATAAAATTACAAAAAACAGAATAATACCAATATGGATACCATTTCTTTTAAACCAATTCGTCATTTTTTAGAATTTATTGAGCATCAAAAATAGGAATATAGTCCGTCAAATGAAATCTATTATTTTTTGCAGGATAAATCGTTTGAAAATGAATTCAGCTTAAAGGGTCATCAGCTTCTCAAATTAAAAAATCTCTGTCTCTATTTTTTTGGCAATAACAAATTAGCTTTCA
>DASSWV010000367.1:0-6283 GCA_035704545.1 Pelobium sp. | reverse complement strand
CTCTCTGAACAATTTATATAAAAGTGTGGCAACTGTGGTTTTTCCGTTGGTACCAGTGATCCCAACCAGTTTTAGTTTTTTTGATGGATGATTGTAGAAATTTGCCGCAATTAAGCCTAAAGCTTTACCAGCATCTGCAACTTTCACATAAGTAACATCCTCAGAAAACCGAACAGGTAATTGTTGGCAAACAATCACATTTGCACCTTGTTCAACGGCGTTATCGATAAACAAATGGCCATCCGCAACAGTCCCTTTGATAGCAACAAACAGGGTGTTTACAGCAACATTTCGGGAATCAAATTGCACAGCAATAACTTCCACCTCTGTAGAACCTACCACTTGCTCTAAAGCCACTCCGTACAATATGTCTTTTAAAACTGCCAAAATCTTCTACTGTAATTCGATTAAAATTCTTGTTCCTTTATAAATAGGTGTACCTGCAGCTAAAGACTGCGACACCACCTCTCCGTTACCTTTTACCACTGGCGACAAACCAGAATTGCCCAATACAAACAAAGCATCTTTAAGCCCCATCCCTTCCACATTAGGTACTAGGCCTTTATTTGTTTTCACTTCTTTATAAGCGATTCCACTATTGGTATCGACACCCAATTCTTCTTGATTGTTAGAGGCAAACAAGGCTTTAACACCTAAAGATTTATATACATTTTGGGTTGATTTTTTATAAGCACCTTTAACTTCCGGCATTTTTGTATTGCCTACCAACTGTGGTGCTTTGTACGTTGTAGTCATTTCCAAATCACTTCCAAAAACCACATCAGCTACTTCTCTAAAAACAGGCCCAGCTACTGAAGCGGCATAATAAGATCCTTTTGTTGGGTTTTGAATCACTACAATCATTGAATATTTAGGATTATCTGCCGGGAAGTAACCGCAGAAAGATGCCTGGTACTGTCGTTTACCACGATAACCATTTGCGCCGTCAGCTACTTGCGCCGTCCCGGTTTTACCTGCAATTTTATATAATGGATTTTTGATGGCACTTGCTGTCCCTACTTCTACCACACCTTCCAACATTTCTTTAAGCAAGCCCAAAGTTTTATCAGAGCAGATTTTATTTTTTATTACGCGAGCCTTAAACAACTCTACGGTGTTGCCCAACCTTCTTACTTCATGAACAAAAAGTGGAGCGATCATTTTACCGTTGTTTGCTACCGCATTATATAAGGTTAAAATTTGAATGGGACTCATTTTAATTTCGTAACCGTAAGCCATTTGTGGCAAGGATAAACCACTCCAGGATTCATGTTCAGGTGTTTTAATCCATGGCGCTCCCTCTCCCGCAATTTGCAAACCTAGTTTATCATTTAAATGTAGTTCTCTAAGTCCTTTCGTAAACTCAGCCGGGGTTTCTTTGTATCCATTTAATATTTGCTTTACAATTGCCACGTTTGAAGACCGTTCAAACGCAGTTCTCATATTGATAACTCCCTCATTTTCATGATCTCTGATGGTGTGGCGATACACTTTATAGCTTCCGCCCTCTGTATCAATCATATCATTAAGCCCAAATTTTCCGTCTTCCAATGCTACTAAATAAGAAGCTAGTTTAAAAGTTGAGCCCGGTTCTGCGCTTTGGGCAATGGCATAATTATAAGTTTCTTTATAGGTATCGTCTGCAACTTTAGTAAAATTAGCGATGGCTTTAATCTCGCCCGTTTTTACCTCCATTACCAATACACAACCGAAATCTGCGGCAGACTTAATCAATTGCTTTTTCAATGCGTTTTGTGCCAAATCTTGAATATTGACATCGATGGTAGAAATTACATCTGCACCCGCCTTTGGCGCAATCTCGGCATCTTCGTTAACCGGCATCCAAACACCGCCTGCAATACGCTGAACCAGCCTTTTGCCCGTTTCACCGTTAATATAATCACCATACGCACCTTCTAAACCTACCGCTGTGTTTGAGTTAAGGTTGTAATAACCAATGGTTCTGGACGCTAAATCCCTGAAAGGTAAAATTCTTTTGTTCTCCTGTACGGCAATCAACCCGCCTTTGTACCGGCCCATATTGAAAATCGGGAACTTCTTGAGCGCTTTTAAATCTTGATAAGAAACGTTTCTTTTAACCAAAAAATAACGTTGGCCATCCTGCCGGGCGTTCCGAAGCGCTCTGGAATACTCCCGCTCGGTTCTATCTTTAAAGTGATTAGAAAGCTTAGACGCTAATGAATCTATCTTACTAAAAAACACGTCGTTATCCTCAATTCCGCCAGCAAGCAAGTCCATTCTAATATCATACTCCGGAACAGATGTAGCTAGCAAGCTTCCATCTATTGAATAAATATTCCCTCGTGAGGCTTCTACAGTAGCGTATCTAGTGCTTAAACTATCAGCCATGGAACGATACCTATCCCCCTCTATCACCTGTACTTGGAACATTTTAGCCATAACTGCTACCGCAAAAAGAATAATTAGCCCAAAGGCGGCATAAACTCTAAGCAATATGTTGGTTCTAATGTTCATCTTTTAGTCTGCTTTTAATTTTATTGGTGGCTTTACCGATACCTTTAAACCGAGTAAAGAATCCACTTTCTTTATTACTTGCGTTTGTCTGCTCTGGAACATTAAATCCGATTTAAGCGTTTTAAAATCCCAGCTCAGCTCTTTTACTTCCTTGCTTAATCCATCAATTTTCCTGATGTTGTTTTCAGCATTATGTCGGTTTCCGATATAAATCATCCCTAAAAGGGAAAGAAACAAGAGGAATGGCAGAGCGTTTGTAGCCGCCTCTTTTGAAAAAGCTTTTTTTGACAACCAAATCGAAATAACGTTTGGCACTTCTACAGGCTTCTCCTTCTCCTCAACTACCTTAGGTTCGGCCAGCTTTTTCTCTGCTTCTATTTCAGATTTTAAGCGGTTACTCATCTTTTCACTGCAATTCTTAACCTTGCACTTCTTGCCCGGTTATTTGTTTTTATTTCTTCTTCTGAAGCGGTGATGGATTTTTTCACTACTAAATCAAACGGCTTAATCTCGTTACCGAAAAAATCTTTCTCTACCATCCCAGAAAATTTTCCTTTAGCCATGAAGTTTTTTACCAAACGATCTTCTAAAGAATGGTAAGACATCACTACCAAACGACCGCCTGGAGCTAAAACCTCAATCGTTTGCTCCAAAAATTCTTTTAAAGCTTCCATTTCTTGGTTTACCTCAATGCGCAATGCCTGAAAAACCTGAGCCAAGTATTTGTTTTCTTTTCCGCGAGGAATTAGATTGGCAATCGCAGATTTTAACTCGGCAATGGTTGAGATTTGCTTTGTTAACCTTGCGGTTACAATAGTTTTAGCGAGAGATTTTGCATTTTGGATTTCTCCATAAATGCCAAATATCTTATGAAGGGCATCTTCCGTGTATTCGTTAACTACTTTCATTGCTGTTAACGTTGCGGATTGGTCCATACGCATATCTAAGTCAGCATCAAACCGGGTTGAAAAACCACGCTCCGGAACGTCAAATTGATGCGATGAAACGCCCAAATCGGCTAGTATTCCGTTTACCGGAAGCAAATCATGCGCCCTTAGGTTGTTTTTAAGAAATCTGAAATTTTGATCTATGAAAACAAAACGATCATCGTTAATGATGTTATTTTGCGCATCCGCGTCTTGGTCAAAGCCAACTAACACTCCGTTTTCAGCTAAATGTTTGATAATTTCTTTTGAATGGCCGCCACCGCCGAAAGTGACATCAACATAAACGCCTTTTGGCTGGATAGCCAAAGCATCAATGCACTCTTGCAACATTACGGGAACGTGGTAATTATTCTGCACCTGCGCTCCTTCCTTTGTTACCCATTACTTCTTCAGCTAAGTTTGCAAAGTTCTCGGGCTCATCGTCCATTTGAGAATCATAAGTGTCTTTTGCCCAAACCTCGATTTTATCGAACTGACAAGAAAGAACTACTTCGCCTTTGATTCCAGCATATTCCAATAATGGTTTTGGCAATAAAACTCTTCCCGAGGCATCCAAATTCAAAACAGTTGCCCCTCTGGTAAAATACCTGATAAACTCTCTTGTTTTCTTCTCAAACGGATTAAGCTGTGCAAGCTGGGCGGTAATTTTATCCCACTCTGCTTTAGTATAAATAGTCAAATAGGTTTCGAACCCTCTGTTGACAACCAATCCTTCTGTGTCTGCCAAAGGCAATTGCTTCTTTAAACCGGAAGGAACCATTAACCGGCCTTTCGCGTCAAGCTTGCAATCAAATTCACCAATTAGATGAGACACCATTAGAGTTTACAAATTTGTTAGTGTAAAATTACTGAATGTTACCACTTTTCCCCACTTTTCTCCACAAAAAGTTTTCAACAGTGCAAAACCATGTTGAACGCGATTTAAAACGGCATTTACCTCATGGTCCTATGCAAAAAACCTTAATTTTCTAAGAACAAAAAGAGCTAAGCCACTGAAAAATAACAGAATAAGCGCATATTAACAGCCGGTGGGAAAAATGGATTTTAAACAGGCAAAACCATGGCTTAAGTGGGAGACTTCCTAAGCTAAATAGGGAATTATCTCTAAAAGGAAATAAAGGATGGAAGACAGTAAAAATATTAGGAAACAAAAAAAACGGCAAAGTTTCCTCTGCCGTTTTTAAATAGATTTAGCAAATGCTAATCCATAATAGCTTTAACGCCGGGCAATTCTTTACCTTCCATATATTCTAATAAAGCACCGCCACCGGTAGAAACGTGACTTACTTGATCTTCCAATCCAAATTTAGCGATTGCTGCAGCAGAATCACCTCCTCCAATTAGTGAAAACGCAGCATTATCTTTAGTTGCAGTTACCACAGCATTCGCTACAGCTTTGGTTCCAGCCTCAAAATTTTCCATTTCGAAAACTCCCATTGGGCCATTCCATAACAATGTTTTAGAGTTTTTAATCACCTCGCTAAATAAAGCAATAGTTTTTGGCCCAATATCTAATCCCATCCAATCAGAAGGGATCTGACCGGCAACAACATCTTTTTTATTGGCATCGTTAGCGAATTTATCCGCCACAACCGTATCAATGGGTAAGATTAAGTTTACTCCTTTTGCTTTTGCTTTTTCAATTAGCTCTAATGAAAGCTCTTGTTTATCTGCTTCTAAAAGAGAGGTGCCAATCTCGCCACCTTTTGCCTTAGAAAAAGTATAAGCCATACCGCCACCAATAATCAGATTATCAACTTTATCTAATAATTTCTCGATCAAAAGAATTTTATCAGAAACTTTTGCACCGCCCATAATTGCAGTAAAAGGTCGTTGTGGAGCGTTCAATACTTTTTCAGCGTTTTTTAGCTCTGCTCCCATTAAGTAACCAAAGTACTTTGAAGCATGAAAAAACTGAGCAATCACCGCTGTTGAAGCATGCGCTCTGTGAGCCGTTCCAAAAGCGTCGTTCACATAAACATCGCCTAACTTGGCCAGTTTTTCAGCAAAATCTTTATCGCCTTTTTCTTCCTCTTTGTAAAAACGAAGGTTCTCCAACAATAATACACCCCCTGTTGGCAAATCAGCAGCTTTTTCTTTTGCTTCTTTGCCAATACAATCGTCAGCAAATTCAACTTTAGCTCCTGTTAACTCGCTTAAATGTTTTACAATATGTTTTAAGGAGTATTTTTCTGTAGGTCCGTCTTTTGGCCTGCCCAAGTGCGACATTAAAATTACGCTGCCACCGTCTTTTAATATTTTTTTAATTGTTGGCATTGCAGCGGTCATTCTTTTATCATCGGTAATATTATAATCAGCGTCTAAAGGGACATTGAAATCTACCCTAACTAGCGCTTTTTTTCCGGAGAAATTGATATCGTCTATTGTTCTCATTTTATAAAAATTGAACCGCTAAGCTAAAGTTTTAGAAGGAAAACTGAAAACGAATTGGTCAATTAGTGTAAAAAA
The DNA here is from genome assembly GCA_035704545.1 of Pelobium sp. Classification (GTDB taxonomy): domain Bacteria; phylum Bacteroidota; class Bacteroidia; order Sphingobacteriales; family Sphingobacteriaceae; genus Pseudopedobacter. Next base: position 371 of record DASSWV010000367.1, on the reverse strand, counting down.
TACACTATGAGCTCCTGTCCAAGTAGAATCTGGGAATTTTAAGTTATTTCAGTGCAAGTACCAAATAACGCAGTTTCTGTTGCGAGAGAAGTCTCTTTGTGGATTTATATTTTTTTACCGCAGAGACCCAGAGGACACTGAGCTGGGGATGTTATGCTTTGTCCAATAGCTTATCCCTTTCTACGAAGTTTCCTCTGCCAGAGAATAGCCAATAGGGTGTCTACACATTATAAGTAAGTCCTTCTCCTTCGGAGAAGGACTTAGGATGAGGCTTTACTCCAGCCCGTCGATGGTTACTGCCACGTTTCCAGTTGCAACTACCATTGCAACGATTGCATTGGGTGTTAAAATAACTTTGTTTGGTGTAAGTC
>DASSWV010000146.1:0-2688 GCA_035704545.1 Pelobium sp. | reverse complement strand
TGGGTTGTCAGTAATTACATTTTGTTCTGTAATTACGTGAACTAGATCCGTACGGTTTAGGTAATCATAACCTAACATTCTAAAAATATAATCGATGATGGAAGTTGCTGATTTAATATTTGCATGACCAGAAACCATTCCGGCTGGTTCAAAACGAGTGAATGTAAATTTCTCTACATACTCCTCCAAAGGCACTCCGTATTGTAAACCAACCGAAACCGCAATTGCAAAACAGTTCATCAACGAGCGGAAAGTTGCACCTTCTTTGTGCATATCCACAAAAATTTCTCCTAATGTTCCATCACCATATTCTCCGGTTCTTACAAAAACAGTTTGTCCGTCAATGCTGGCTTTTTGCGTGTAACCTCTACGTTTTGCAGGCATTACTTTTTTCTGCACCACTCGTGAAAGCTGACGCATAAAGTTGGTATCTTCTGAACGTTGTAGGATTGCTGTTGCCGCTTCTAAAACTTGTTCTGGCGTTAAATCACTTAATTTTAATTCGCCAGCTTTGCCTAAAACTTCTTCAACCGTATCAATCTTTTCTTCTTTGGTATCGGATTTTGTAGATAATGGCTGAGATAGCTTACAACCATCACGGTAAAGTGCATTGGCTTTTAAACCTAAGCTCCAAGATAGTTCATAGCTTTCTTTGATCTCTTCTACCTTAGCTTCGTTTGGTAAGTTGATGGTTTTAGAAATCGCTCCAGAAAGGAAAGGTTGTGCGGCCGACATCATTTTAATATGACCATGAGCATGGATGTACCTTACACCTTTTGCTCCGTTTTTATTTGCACAATCAAAAATTGGGTAATGCTCTTCTTTTAAGAAAGGTGCACCTTCAATGGTCATTGTTCCGCAAATAAATTCGTTTGCTTCTGCAATTTGTGTACGAGAGAAACCTAATGATTTCAACACGTTAAAGTCTGGTGAATTGTACTGGTCTGCTTTAAAGCCTAAACGTTTTAAGCAATCTTCTCCTAAGGTCCATACGTTAAATGCGAAACCAATTTCAAAAGCAGAAACAATTGCTTTGTCTAATTTTTCTAAATCAGCATCCGTAAAACCCTTAGCTCTTAAGCTATCTGGATTAACGTGAGGCGCTTTTTTAATGGTTGCAGAACCTTTGGCGTAGTTAACGATGGTTTCAATTTCTTCCTCGTTGTATTTTAAATTTCTTAGAGCTGCAGGAACGGCTTGGTTAATAATTTTGAAATAACCGCCACCAGATAATTTTTTGAATTTCACCAATGCAAAATCAGGCTCAATACCAGTTGTGTCGCAGTCCATTACCAAACCGATGGTTCCAGTTGGAGCAATTACAGTAGTTTGTGCGTTACGGTAACCGTATTTTTCACCCATTTCCACTGCTTTATCCCAAGCATTGCAAGCCGCTGATAATAAATAATCAGGACAAACTTTTTGGTCAATTCCCGGAGGCGCTATTTCTAAACCTTCGTAAGCATCTGTTGCGTTGTAAGCCGCATATCTGTGGTTACGCATTACACGTAACATATTGTCTTTATTATCTTCGTAACGAGCAAAAGTTCCTAACTCTCTAGCCATTTCCGCAGAAGTAGCGTAAGAAGTACCGGTCATAATTGCGGTAATTGCACCACCAATCGCTCTTGCTTTGTCGCTATCGTAAGGAATGCCGGCAACCATTAACATAGAACCTAAGTTGGCATAACCTAAACCTAAGGTTCTGTAATCATAAGATAATTGAGCTACTTCTTTTGATGGGAATTGTGCCATCAAAACAGAAATTTCTAAAACGGTAGTCCACAAGCGTGAAGTATGTTCGAAACCTTTAACATCAAAAATCAATGTTTTTAAATCAAAGAAATGACGCAGATTAATGGATGCCAGGTTACAAGCCGTGTTATCTAAGAACATGTACTCGCTACAAGGATTAGAAGCGTTGATTCTTCCACCTTCAGGGCAAGTATGCCATTCGTTTATTGTGGTGTCAAATTGCACTCCAGGATCTGCACAAGCCCAAGCAGCAAATGCGATATCATCCCAAAGTTTGTTTGAATCAATAGTTTTCATTCTACGACCGTCTGAACGGGCTGTTAAATCCCAGCCTTTTCCTTCTTTCATTGCTTTAAAGAAAGAGTTTGGAATACGGACTGAGTTGTTTGAGTTTTGTCCGGATACGGTACGGTAAGCTTCGCCTTCGTAATCAGAAGCGTAACCTGCGGCAATTAAAGCGGCAACTTTTTTCTCTTCTTCAACTTTCCAGTTAACAAAGCTTTCAATTTCTGGATGGTCTAAATCCAAGCAAACCATTTTGGCGGCTCTACGGGTTGTTCCACCAGATTTAATTGCTCCAGCTGCTCTATCGCCAATTTTTAGGAACGACATTAAGCCAGAAGAATAACCTCCACCGCTTAATTTCTCGCTTTCGCCACGGATGCGGGAAAAGTTTGTTCCAACACCAGAACCATATTTAAAAATACGGGCCTCACGAACCCAAAGATCCATAATTCCGCCTTCGTTTACCAAATCATCTTCTACTGATAAAATAAAGCAAGCGTGTGGCTGTGGACGCTCATAAGCCGAAGTTGATTTCTCTAATTTTTCTGTTTTTGGGTCAACAAAATAGTGACCTTGTGGGCCACCGGTAATTCCGTATGAAGAATGTAAACCTGTGTTGAACCACTGTGGAGAGTTTGGCGCTGCCAA
>DASSWV010000288.1:0-2521 GCA_035704545.1 Pelobium sp. | reverse complement strand
TTAGCTGTAGAAGGTCATATCCTTATTGGTGCAATTTTAGGCTTGTTAACCGGCGGACTGTTTAAGTTCATGATTAACAAAAGTCGTGAGCAACAAGCCTAAGCAAGAGCTTCCCCCCTTTATAAAAAATTGGAACCAGTTTTACACAATTGTTTTGTGTTGGCTGGTTTTTTTGATTTTAATATTTAACCTTCTTACTATCTATTTTTCATGAGTTGGATAGATTGGCTGGTGCTTTCCGTAACCATTTTGTTTATCGTAATTTATGGGATATACAAAAGCAGAGGGAGCAAAAATATAGATGGCTACCTGCTGGGCGACCGTTCTTTGCCTTGGTACCACATTGGTTTATCGGTAATGGCAACGCAGGCCAGCGCTATTACATTTCTTTCCGCTCCGGGGCTGGCTTATTCAGATGGGATGCGCTTTGTGCAGTTCTATTTCGGGCTTCCAATAGCCATGATTATTTTGTGCATCACTTTTGTCCCAATTTACCACAAGCTTAAAGTTTATACTGCTTACGAGTTTTTAGAGCAACGTTTTGATTTAAAAACACGAGCCTTTACCGCATTTTTGTTTCTGATTCAGAGAGGATTATCTACCGGAATTACGATTTATGCGCCATCTATCATCCTATCAACGATATTAAATATTGACACCACTTATACCACGCTGTTTATTGGCAGCGTAGTGGTTTTATATACCGTTTACGGGGGTACAAAAGCAGTTTCCTACACCCAAATGTTGCAAATGAGCATTATATTTTGTGGGATGTTTTTAGCAGGATTTATGGTGGTTCAACTTTTACCGGGGGATGTGGGCTTTGTAAAAGCGTTGAAAATTGCCGGTAAAATGGACAGGATGAACGTAATCGATTGGACATTTGATTTAAATAATCGATACACCGTGTGGACCGGGATTATCGGAGGGTTATTTCTGCAACTTTCTTACTTCGGAACAGACCAATCTCAAGTTGGGCGTTATTTAACAGGCAGTTCTGTAGGGCAAAGTAGGATGGGCTTATTGATGAACGGTATGCTCAAAATCCCGATGCAGTTTTTGATTCTGTTAATCGGGATTTTGGTTTTCACCTTTTACCAATACCAGAAACCACCCGTTTTTTTTAACAGCTATGAACTTAACCAAATAGAAAACTCCAGTTACAAACAAGAGTTTAAAGAGCGTGAACAAGATTTTAATTTGGCTTTCGCCGATAAAAATAAAAAAGTATTGGCGTTGGATGATGCGCTCAGCAATAATCAAAATATAGAACAAGCTAGCGCCGATGTAAAAGAAGCCAACGAAAACCTGCAACAAAAAAGGCTGGATGCTTTGGCAGTGATGAAGAAAAACAACCCCCATGCAGATTTGGATGACACCAACTATGTGTTTCTATCTTTTGTAACGCAACATCTGCCGAAAGGCTTGATAGGTTTGCTGGTAGCCATAGTTTGCATGGCATCAATGGGTTCAACCGCAAGTGCTCTAAATTCGCTGGCTTCCACCACTTCCGTAGATATTTACAAACGCTTGATCAACAAAACCGGGACAGATTTACGTTACCTCAACATCAGTAAAATCACTACCTTGTTCTGGGGCGTTATCAGTATTGCAATGGCACTTTTTGCAAGTAAGATGGGAAACCTGCTAGAAGCCGTAAATATTTTAGGGTCCTTATTTTATGGAACTATTTTAGGGATTTTTTTAGTGGCATTTTACTTTAAATCCATTGGAGGAAAAGCGGTTTTTTATGCGGCAATTATTACCGAAATATTTGTTTTTATAGCTTTCAAGTACGATTGGATGGCTTATTTATGGCTTAACCTCTTCGGTTGCGTATTGGTAATTGCATTTGGCTTTTTGCTACAGTTATTTTTTAAAAAAGAACATATTTTAAATAGTGAAGAAAAGGATTAAGCGTACCTACAGGGTTTCTAAGTATATTATTTATAAAGAAACTTTGGTAGATTATAGAGAAAAGTTTTGGTCTTTCTTAGGGGCATTTTTTGGTATTGGTATCATTGCCTATTTTCAAACGTTTTTTTTAACCCGAGAAGAAAACATATTCTTAATTGGATCCTTTGGGGCATCCAGCGTGTTGATTTTCGGCAATATAGAAAGTCCTTTGGCTCAACCTCGCAATTTAGTAGGCGGACATTTAGTTTCTGCATTAATAGGTGTTACAGTGGCTAAACTTGCACCAGATATTATATACCTTACCGCACCTATGGCAGTTGCTTTTTCCATAGTGGCAATGCAGTATACCAAAACATTACATCCGCCGGGGGGCGCAACAGCTTTAATTGCTGTTATAGGTTCAGAAAAAATACAGAGTTTGGGTTATTTTTATGTGTTTTCCCCAGTACTTACCGGCTCGTTGATTCTACTTGTTACTGCATTAGTTTTTAATAATATAACCATTAACCGAAGTTACCCAACCGGAAGTAGGTTTTTCAAATATTTTAAAAGAGCATAATTCATAGAGCCTCCACCACGCTTTGGTATTCTGTTGCGTTAGAAT
>DASSWV010000139.1:0-4036 GCA_035704545.1 Pelobium sp. | reverse complement strand
CCAGAGATCATGGCAAAATTCCGTTGAATTACCCTTTTGAGCACTTCTTCAATGATTTGGTTGCAATCGTAAAAATAAACGGCAAGTTTTTGTTAACCGATGCTACCGAAGATCTTTCGCAATACGATAGGATCCCTTACAGATGCATAAATGAAAAGGGGCTGATGGTGGTAAAAAATACGGATCCCTGGGTGAAGCTTAATCAAAACCTGATTTCGATCCAACAAGAAACTTTGAAATTACAATTGCTTCCAGATGTGGATTCGGTGGCTGGAAATATCTCAAGACAGATGACAGAATATATTGCTTTAAACTATAAAAATGCATATCGGAACAAAGAAGAAGATATAGAAAAGGCATTGATAAAAGAAGGGTTTTACCAGATCAGCGATCTATCAACAGATAATTACAATAATACCAATGCGCCTTATCAAATCAGTTTTAACACCAAAATGCCAATAGAGAAATTTGAAAATAGCGTTTTCATTAAACCTTTTCTGAGTTTACCGATAGATGATAATATATTAAAGCAGGAAACGAGGATATATCCTGTAGACATGGTTTATCAAAACCGGAGAATTTTCAAAAGCGAAATAGAAATTCCTACAGCATATTCTGTCACCAAATTACCACAGAACTATAATTTTGAAGATGACCTTGTACAGATTATCTTTTCTACAAAAGAGGTAGACGGAGTAATCAAGACGCAAGGATCGTATTTTTTCAAAAAGGCAGTATATGAAGCCACCGAGTACGGCAGGTTAAAAACCCACTTTGACAATTTAGTAAAGGTTTTTAATGAAAAAATTGTTTTGTCAAAGAAAGGATAATCCACACTGACAACTGCATTTTTAAAAGGGCGAACGAATTTATTCTTAAGAATTCCTTTCCCTTTCAAACTTTTTATAAATTTTATTAAGAAAATTGGAATCATTCTTTTGTTCTTCTTTTTGATCGCCCAATAGGTATCCTACGGGGTTGAGGGGTTTTACATGATCGCAAATTACTTTAATAATCCCGAAGACAGGAATGGCTATGATCATCCCCACCACTCCAAAAACAGCACCGCCTAATACCACTGCAATAATGGTAAACACCGGATGGAGGTCCACCCTATCACCCACTATGTATGGTTCCAATACATAACTTTCCACAAACTGCGCAATACCAAAAGTAATGGTCACTCCAAGCAGAGCAGTTGAATCTCCACCAGCAAACATGGCCATTGAAACACCCAAGCCATAACCTATAATATTCCCGATGTATGGAATAAGAGAAAGCACAGCAGCCAAAATACTGATGAGAATCGCATGTTTTATTCCTGAAATAGATAAACCTATGATATATAAAATTGCCAATAAAATTATTAAGATCAATTTACCTAAAAGATAGTTTTGGGAGATCTTACTTGACTCTTTAATTATTTTTACCCCTTCTTCCCGCTTCTCCTTTGGTATAAATTGTAGAATAGATAACTTAAATTTATTTCTGTACAGAAGGAAGAAAAATACATAGACAAAGGTTAGCAGGGTGGAGCCCAAAAAACTAAAAAAGGACATAATCGCCGAACCAAGTACGCTACCTACACCTTTGCTTTGGCCTGAAGCGCTAGGTTTGTTGCTTTCAGTGGCTTTATTTTCTTTAGTGCCGCCAGGAATGTCTTCACCAATTTTTTGATTTACCTCCTGTACGCTGTAAGGAGTATGGTCAGCAACAAATTTTTGCAATTGCTCAATTTTAGGCTTCAACTTTTCTTTCATTTGTGGCCAGTCTTTGGCCACATTCTGAACCTGAATAGAAACTAAATAAAAAAGACCCACAAAAAAGGCCAGCAAAATTAAATCAGAAATAAACGCAGCCCAGGCTCTGCTTATTCCCCAGAGTTCTAACTTATTAGAAAGCGGGATCATTAACAAAGCTAAGAGCACTGCGATTGTTAATGGTGCTAAAAATGCCTGGGCTTTTGCAAGTCCAAAAAACAGAAAAAACGTTCCCACCACCAATAACGTGAAAAGAACAATTATTTGCTTCGCCTGGGATTTCATTTACAATTAATCAAGAGTTGAGTGGAGAAAACAATTAAATGATGTTAATCTCTTAAACTCATTTTATCGAACATTGTTAAAATCCAATTTCTGATCAATGGTGAGAAATGTACGTTGCGTGATCCGAAGCCTAATTTATTTTCACTGTCTTTATCCTCGCTATAGGACGGAGCCTGGATAATCAACCTAATGCCACATCGAGTGTCATCATAATACTAAATCCTATAAGGGTGGAGATAGTAACAGTATCTGTATTCCCCTTTAATTGTGCTTCCGGGATCAACTCCTCAACCACCACAAAAATCATCGCACCTGCTGCAAACGCTAAAGCATAGGGCAAAATCGGTCTTACGGTCATTACAAGCAGAGCGCCCAGCACGCCCGCAATTGGTTCTACTATTCCAGAAAATTGTCCGTAGGCAAAAGCTCTTCTCCTGCTCATCCCTTCCCTCCTAAGCGGTACCGAAACCGCTGTGCCTTCAGGAAAATTTTGCAAACCTATCCCTATGGCCAAAGCTACTGCCGCCCCAATGGTCGCAGAAGGTAATCCCTGAGCAACAGCACCAAAAGCGATGCCGATTGCCAGCCCCTCAGGGATATTATGGATGGTAATGGCAGAAACCAATAATACACTCCTTTTCCAGCTCGATGTAGGCCCCTCAGCCTGATCTTTTTTAAAGCCAATGTGTAAATGAGGAATTATTTTATCCATTAAGGCTAAGAAAAGGCCTCCGAGTAAAAACCCGATCAAAGCGGGCAGCCAATCAGGCAAATCACTGACTTCAGGCGTCATGGCAATAGCGGGTGCCAAAAGAGACCAAAAACTAGCAGCTATCATCACCCCTGCGGCAAATCCCATCATGCTGTCCAATACTTTCTGGTTGATTTTTTTAAAGAAAAAAACCAAACCGGCTCCTAGGGCCGTAACGCCCCAGGTAAATAAAGTGGCAAATAAGGCCTGAACAACAGGACTATAGTTTCCCAACACTGCGATAATCTCATTCATAGATTTATCAAAATTATATTTTTATAAAAGTAATATTTTTTTTTAGAAGCGTCTAAATTATAAAATAAAAATGAAACTACCATTAAAATAGTCACACTAAATTTTTAAGGGAATTATAAAAGTCCTAGTTATTATTTTTCTTAGATCGCTGCTTATCCCACCAAACAAAAGCGGCGAACAAAACAATGCTTATAACAGAACCCCAAATCAAGCCGGTCTTTAACCTGTCGATATTTTGCCCCAAATAGGCTATAAGTACGGTAAGTGGAAAAATTCCCGCCATAGTAGCAGCAATAAACCGCCAATATCCCATTCTCAGCATTCCACCAATCAAACTTATGGCATCATTGGATAAAAAAGGACTTAAACGTGTTACTATCACCGTCCAAAAACCATAATCCTCTATAAAAGAGGCAATTTTTTCTTCAGTCTTTCGTCCTAAAAGTCTCTCAACAACGGGTGTCCCAAGATACGCCCCAATAGCGTACCCAATGGATGAAGCAACGAATACCGACACTAAAATCAGAATTCCTCCCCCAATTGCCCCGTAAGCCAAAACAGAAACCACCATCAACAAGGGGGTTGGGATTACCAACAAAAACATTTGGAGTGTCATTGCAATAATTATGACCAATGGCCCCATCACGCCGAATTGATCAATCCAGCTCTTTATCTTCGCCTCATCGTCACTTGTAAGCACATCCCAGGCTTCTGAAAAAAATTGATTTACCGAAGGAACAAAAAAGTAGGAGCCTACTACTATGACTACTATTGCAATGGAAACATAAAGAGGAACTTTACTTTGCTTAATACTAGATGTGTCTTTTGAAGAGCTTTCCTTTTTTTTCAATTTTCGCTTTTTTTAGGTGATGAAAATTTAAAGCCAGTGCAGAGGATCTGCAATTTTTATCCCTTGCCATACCTTAATTCGGTAAAGCTTGGTTTTCTTTCTTGTTCCACAGGAATAAAATCGGCATTCTCAGAA
>DASSWV010000171.1:0-5716 GCA_035704545.1 Pelobium sp. | reverse complement strand
AAACAGTTTTTATTGCAAAAGATTACTAAATTGCGTGTATAGAACCCACTGGATTCTTTGTAAAAGCACACACTTATACTAGACTAATTAAGAATAAGGTTTTAAGTGTTAGTGGATCGAAGAAACCTTTGTTACTCGCCTAGAAAAACATATTAGAATGTCAGAATCTTTAAAAAAACCATCTACTGAAGTTCAGGTTTCAGAAAATGCTTCCGATCCAGTTTTAGAAGCACTTTTTATAATGAAGCAAGCACAGGAATTAGCAAGTTTCGGGAATTGGGTGTGGGACATAGCGGCGAATGCTGTTACCTGGTCCGAGACTTTATATAACATTTATGGACTAAACAAAGACCAGTTTAAAGCCACTTTTGAAGCCTATCAAGAGATGTTACACCCAGACGACCGAGACAGAATTGCATCAATTATTACCAATGCATTAAAAACCAAAAAAGACGTGATTTTTGAAGAACGCGTTATCCGCCCAAATGGTGAAATCAGGTATCTTAGGTCATGGGGCTGTGTAAAAACCAATTCAGACGGGATTCCACAAAAAATGATAGGTGCTTGTTTAGATATTACCGAAACCAAACTTAAGGAACAAAGCATTATAAACAGTGAAATTGCCTTAAGAAAACTGGTAGAACAACAAGCAAAGCACATTAAAATTATAGAAAACCAAAATCAAAAATTGAGTGAGATTTCTTACATACAATCTCATACAGTTAGGGCGCCATTAGCCAAAATTTTGGGTTTAACGGATTTATTAATTCATCATACACACACCGTTAAAGAGAAAAACGAAATATGTAAACACTTAGAAGAAGTGGCTAAGGAGTTTGACCAGGTAATAAACGAGATCATCAAAAAAACAAATGAATAGAATTTAGACCTTATTTACCAAAACAATCATTAGGATAACTTCTATCTCAAAAAGTTTAATTCCTATCTTAGTGTGAGCAAATTTTCCTATTTTTGCCCAAACCACACGAGCTGATGCAAAATTTAACACTTCTTGACGGTCAGAAATTCCAAATAACTTTACAGCGGCTTTGCCATCAATTGATAGAAAATCACAACGATTTTTCTAATTCCGTAATTCTCGGCATACAGCCACGAGGCATTTATTTATCTCAGAGAATAGCAGGAGAGTTAAAGAAAATCATCCCGAACGCACACATAAAATCTGGCATACTCGACATTACCTTTTACCGTGATGACTTTAGACGTAGCGACAATCCTTTAGTGCCTAGCAGTACAGAAATCGATTTTATTATTGAAGGGAAAAAAGTGATTTTGGTGGATGATGTTTTGTGGACCGGCCGAACAATTAGAGCCGCAATGGATGCCATTTTAGCTTTTGGCCGGCCAGAAAAGGTAGAGCTTTTAGTATTGGTAGATAGGCGCTACAGTAGGCACTTACCTATCGAACCTAATTATATAGGGATAAAAGTAGATTCAATGTCCTCGCAAAAAGTAGTGGTGAGCTGGGAAGAAACAGACGGAGCAGACAAAGTTGTTTTAGTATCTGAAAGCGTTTAAAACATGGCAGAATTAACACACAGATTAAGCAGTAAACATCTTTTGGGAATTAAGGATTTAACTACCCAGGACATCAATTTAATTTTAGAAACTGCAGATACTTTTAAGGATGTAATTAACCGCCCGATAAAGAAAGTCCCGTCTTTAAGAGACATTACCATCGCTAACATATTTTTTGAAAATTCAACCCGCACCAAACTTTCGTTTGAATTAGCCCAGAAACGCCTTTCGGCAGATGTGGTCAACTTTGCGGCATCAAGTTCATCGGTAAGCAAAGGGGAAACTTTAATTGATACAGTCAACAATATTTTATCAATGAAAGTAGACATGGTGGTTATGCGACACCCCTACCCTGGCGCTGGGGTGTTTTTAAGTAAACATATTGATGCACAAATTGTAAATGCTGGCGATGGCGCTCATGAACATCCTACTCAGGCCTTATTAGATGCTTTCTCCATCAGAGAAAAGCTAGGTGAAGTTGCAGGCAAAAAAGTGGTAATTGTTGGAGATATTTTGCACTCAAGAGTTGCGCTTTCTAATATTCTTTGTCTTCAAAAGCTAGGTGCAGAAGTGATGGTTTGCGGTCCAACTACACTAATCCCAAAATACATTCAAACGCTAGGTGTAAAAGTTGAACACGATTTACGCAAAGCATTAAACTGGTGCGATGTTGCCAATATGCTACGAATTCAACTCGAAAGACAGGACATCAAGTACTTCCCATCCTTACGGGAATACTCAATGATGTACGGTTTAGACAAAAAAATATTAGACTCTTTAGACAAAGAAATTGTTGTAATGCACCCAGGCCCAATAAACCGTGGTGTAGAAATCAGTAGCGATGTAGCAGACAGTAAACAATCAATCATATTAAACCAAGTTGAAAACGGCGTAGCAGTTAGAATGGCGGTGCTTTACCTTTTAGCAAGTCAAAAACAAGCCTAACAAATGGCTTAAATTCAAAACTTCCATATTATTAGCACATAAATTGCGTTCTATTGGTTTTTTATTAACACGTGTTGGTTAATTACTTAATTGTTAGCAAACGGAAACGTTAAATTTATGAAATTCACTTTAAAGATATCATGCGTAAAACAGCACTTATATTATTTCCATTAATTTTTATTTCGGGTGTAATCCTCGCTCAATTGCCAGCATATTTCCAAGTAAATGAAAAGTATAAAACCGCAACGGAGCTTTTATCACAGGGAAAATATGCGGCCGCCTCTTCCGTTTTTTACGAAGTTGAAAAAACCAAATTCATTGAAACGCCTCAATCCGTAAGAAATTCTGAAATCAGCAATCTTAAAATCAACAGCGAATTTTACAGAGCATATTGCGCTTTGGCGTTAGATAATGATGATGCTGAACAACTTTTCAAACGTTTCATTAAAAATCATCCAGAAAGTCCGAAGGCAAAACAAGCATTTTTTCAAGTTGGTAAATTTTACTTTAATCAAGGAGATTACCAGGAAGCATTAAATTGGTTTACACAGGTTAGCTCAATAGATTTAACAGGGAAAGAAGACACCGAATACAAGTTTAAAACCGCCTATGCTTATTTTGAGACCGAAGATTTTGCAAGTGCAAAACCACTTTTTGGCTTAGTTAAAGATAGTGATTCGCAATACAGAGAACAGGCTACCTATTATTACGCCTACATCGCTTACCTTGATAAAGAGTATCCTTTAGCTTTGAAAAATTTTGAGAAACTTAAAAACTCTAAAAACTACGAAGCCAGCTATCCATATTACATTTCCGCAATCTACTTTTTAGATAAAAGATATGAAGATGTTTTGGCCTATGCTGTTCCAATCGTGGAGAACACCAAACAGCTAAACGAAACCGAAATGTTGCGCATTATTGCCGCATCCTATTTTGCCAAATCCGACTATCCTAACGCCCTGGCTTATTACGAGCGCTTTATGAAGCAAGATTTAGGGAAAACGCAGAACAACCAAGACAGCTACCAAATTGGATACACGTATTACAAGTCAAAAAAATACAATCAGGCTATTGAGCAACTGGGCAAACTGATTGATGATAAAAGCGCTTACAGTCAGGCTGGATTATACACCTTGGGCGATGCTTATTTAACTACAAAAAACAAACAAAGTGCAAGAAATGCTTTTCAGTTTAGTTCTAAGCTAAATTTTGACAAGCAAATTGAGGAAGAAGCGCTATTTAACTTTGCAAAATTATCTTACGAATTGCAGTTCCACTCTATAGCCTTGGATGCAACACAAGAATATCTTAAAAAATATCCTTATTCAAAACATTTAAATGAAGCTAAAACTTTATTAGCCAAGGTTTTATTAACCACTAAAAACTACAGAGATGCCATTGATATTTTAGAAGGCATAGATGATAAAACCGAAGATGCCAAAGAGGCGTATCAAAAAGTAACCTATTACCGAGCTTTAGAATTCTATAATGAAAGAGCTTTTGAGAACTCCATCGGTTTATTTTTACGGTCAAACAACTATCCAATAGATAAAGAGATTTACGCATTAGCCACTTATTGGTGTGCCGAGGCGATGTATGAAGTTAGGAAATACAGCGAAGCTGTTAATTATTTTGAGAATTTTTTAGGGATGGACGCTTCTAAAAAAACGGATTTGTACAATTATGCCAATTATGCTTTGGGCTATGCCGCTATAGAAGGCGAAAATTATCCGAAAGCAGTAACATACTTCGCCCGTTTTTTAAATGGCGACGAGAAAGACCCTAAAACCATTAAGGATGCTACATTAAGGTTGGCTGATGCTTATTTCGGAACTAAAAATTACGGTGCTGCTTTAGGATACTATAACCGAGTTATTGCGCAACATGGAACCAGCGAGGACTATGCTCTATTTCAGCGAGGAATAATTGAAGGTTTGCAAAATAAGCCAGAAGTTAAAATTGCGACTCTGCAATCGTTATTAGCAAAATTCCCTAATTCTAATTATTCAGACGATGCTGGTTTTGAAATCCCTTACACCTACTTTTTAATTGGTCAAGGTGATATAGCAAAAGTGGATTTAACTGCATTTATCCAGAAATACCCACGCAGCTCTTACGTTCCCAGAGCGTTGGTAACTATCGGTTTAGTTAACTATGATCAAAAAAACGACCAAGTTGCCTTAGAAACTTTTAAAAGAGTGGTTAGCGAATATAAATCAACAGACGAAGCCCAACAATCTTTAAAAATTATCCAAAAAATTTATTTGGATATGGGCAATGCAACGGATTTTATCAATTACGCAAACACCACCTCCATTGGCAACTACACCATTTCCGAGCAGGACAACATCATGTTCCAAGCGGCAAATACCCAATATTTAAAAGGTAATTGGGAGGCTGCAATAGAATCTGTAAATGCTTATTTTGATAAATTTCCGAAAGCGATACAAGATAAACAAGCCAAATTCATCAGAGCAGAAAGCTATAAAAACTTAGGCAAATTTGCTCCGGCCATTATTGACTATGAATACATCTTAAACGATTGGACCAGTGAATATACAGAAAGAGCACTCATTAGCATATCCAAAATTTATTTGAACAACAAGCAGTACAATGAAGCAATTGTGCATTTGAAGAAATTAGAGATCGCATCAGAGTATAAAGCAAACTACAGCTTCGCTATCAACAATTTAATGGTTGCTTACGCAGGAATTAAAGTCCCAGATCAAACTTTATTATATGTTGATTTGGTCAGAAATTACGAGAAATCATCAGAAGAAGACAGAAACAAAGCAGGTTTATATGCCGGAAAAGCACAGCTGTTACTTGCCGATACGGTAAAGGCTAAAAAAGAATTTGAGGGCGTTGTTAAAGCAACCAAGTCTATTGCCGGTGCAGAGGCTTTATATAACATTGCGGAAATACAATACCTGCAAAAAGAATATAAAGCATCGCAGAAAACGTGTTTCCAGATAATTAACGATATGCCTAGCTACGATTATTGGGTCGCTAAAAGCTTTATTTTATTAGCAGATAACTATACCGCTTTAAACGATAAAGTACAGGCGATTGCAACCCTAAAAAGCATTATCGACAATTACGACGGCGCTGATGAAATATTAGAGACGGCACAGAAAAAATTAGACGCAATCAACAGCAAGTAAAACCATGAATAATAAAACACCATATATCAGCGCTTTTGTATGCTTCAGCTTATTTGCGATTAATATTT
>DASSWV010000076.1:0-3823 GCA_035704545.1 Pelobium sp. | reverse complement strand
TTTCTACGGTAATTTTCCCGCCTAACAATTTCACAAGCTCCCTGCTTATTGATAAACCTAAACCTGTGCCACCAAATTTTCTTCTTGTAGTACCGTCCGCTTGCTGAAAAGCTTCAAAAATAATTCGTTGTTTATCCTCTGCTATGCCAATGCCTGTGTCGCTTACTTTAAACTCTACATATTTTTCTGTGGTTTCTATATCGAGTGTTACGCCGCCTTTTTCCGTAAATTTTATTGCATTAGAGACCAGGTTCTTTAAAATCTGTCCTAGCCTTACAAAGTCGGTGTCTATTTCTTTAAGCTCGGTATTTATATTTATCTTAAAATAAATATTTTTATCATTTGCAGTGGGTGTAAATAGGTTTTTTAGTTCGGTGGTGATGGTGTTGATGGGGGTAGGTTCTATATGCACATCCATTTTACCCGATTCAATTTTGGACAAATCAAGTATCTCATCTATCAAGGCCAACAGTCCGTTTCCAGAGCTATTTATAACTTTTGCAGACTCAATTTGTTCCTCATTTAAATTTCCTTCAGGGTTTTCAACGGTTAGTCTCGAAAGCAATAAAATTGAGTTCAGTGGTGTTCTAAGCTCATGCGACATATTCGCCAAAAACTCTGATTTGTATTTGGTACTTAACGCAAGCTGTTCTGCCTTTTTCTGAATTTCAAGGTTTCTCTCTATTATTTCTGAATTTTTTTCTTCTAACTGCGTTGAGCGTTCTTCGAGCTCTTTGTTAGACTGGAGCAACTCTTCTTGCTGTACTCTTAGCTCTTCTTCAGATGCTTGTAGTTTTTGCGTCTGTGCCTCTAATTCCGCATTTAAATTTTCCAGTTCATTATGTTGCGATTGCAGTTCTTCAGTTTGCGCCTGTGTTTCCTCTAATAAGTTTTGGATATGCCTTCTGGATTTTGCACTGCTAATCGCGATCCCTATATTTTCAGCAACACAAGTGTGAAATTTTATGTCGATTTCGGCAAAAGCAACGTTACAGCCAATCTCTATTACGCCAATTGTTTCATCTTCGGCAATAATCGGACAGAGTAGCAGATGCGATAATTTAATTGCTCCTGTTCCTGCGCTTGTGATATAAATTTCATCTAAATCACTTACGATTTTCAACTTTTCATCCTTGAAAGTTTGGCCTATTAATCCTTCTCCTTCATTAAAGTAAGGCTTCATAAAGGCCTCATGGGCATAAGCTTTTTTCAGTACTAACCTTCGGTCTTCATACAAATAAATAGCACCGTTCGTACATTGCCCATACTGTATCATATGGTTGATTGTTTCTTCACAAATCGTATCAACTGTTTTGTTGCCTACTAATCTTCCATTTAAATCTGCTAGCCCTTTTTGCAACCATTCGTTATCATTAAGTTTGTTGAATGAAGTTTCTAGCGAGGTAGCCATATCGTTTAATGACTGCGCTAACTTGCTCAGCAGACCTGCAGAATCAGTATGTAAACGCGTGTCGTAATTCCCTAAGGAAATCTCATGGGCAATCTCCTCTATTTTTAATATACTTTCGCTAGTGTCTTTATCTTTTTTGATCAAACTTGCTTTCAACTCTTCTCTATCACTAAAATCGTCTCTAATTCTGATGTAAAATACAAGGGTAATGATTAGCGAAATTATTGCAGAAAGTATCAGCAACATAGGGGTAAGTGCGGAGGATTTGTTGCTGTCTAAAATCCTGTTGTTAAGCAATTGGCGCTCGGTATTTTTTATACTAATGATTTGAGCTTGTATGCGTTCCATCAATTGGCGGCCAAGTTCTACCTTTTCCGTTTTAGTGTCATTGCGTTTGGTATCACTGATTAATTCTCCTAAAATAGCATCATAATCAGAAAGTTGGCCTGAAAGTGTTTTTATGCTCGCTGTTTGCATAGGATTATCAGAAACCTGCATGGCCAATGAATTTAATAGAGAATCCTTAGTGAGCCTACTGCTGTAATAGGGTGTTATATATTTCTCGTCGTAGGTTATTAGAAAACCTCGTATACCAATTACTTTGTCCTTAAGGTTTAAGTGCACATCATCCAGTGTTTTTAAAACTTGTAGAGAGTGCTTTACCAAGCCTTGGTTTTCAACTAGTTTCTTAATGGATATATAACTCGCAACGGAGCTTAAAATAAGAAGAAGGAAAGAAACTGTAAAGCCAATTTGTAGGTTTCTGATAAACTTACTTGCCATATTTATTGCTGTTTTTAATTTAAAGGGATTGAAAAATAAAACTCGGACCCGTTGTTTGCACTTACAACCCCGATATTTCCTTTGTGTTTTTTAATAATCTCTGCACAAATGTAAAGCCCGAGACCTAAACCCTGAAACTTGAGAGACGATTCTTCCACTCTGTAGAATTTGGAGAAAATTTGTTTTTGCTTTTCTTGCGGAATGCCAATCCCATTGTCTCGTACTTTTATTGTTAACGTTTCGTTGCAGTTTTGGCGGTTTATGGTTATCGCCTTATGTTCTGGTGAATATTTCAATGCATTTGTGAGGTAATTAATCAAAACTTGTTCAATTCTGCTCTCGTCTGCTTCTATAATTAAAGATGTTTCATTGCCAACTATCTCCAGCGCAAAGCCGTCATGTGTTTGCTGTATGGTTTCCACGGCAGATTCTATTAGTTTTTTAACATCGAATTTTTGTTTGTTGATTTTTAGTTCTCCGTTTTCAATTTTTGAAATGTCCAACAAATCAGATATTAATTCATTTAACTTGCCAACTTGCAACTGTGCCTTTTCAATGTAGCTTTTGATCTGTTCAGAGTCATGATCCTTGAGCGATCTTGAAAGCAGTTGAATGTATGCTTTTACACTGGTTAACGGGGTTTTTAACTCATGACTGGTAATGCTCAAAAACTCGTCTTTCTTTTTTTCTATCTGCTTTTGATCTTCAATATCTGTAAAGGTTCCAATCCATTTCAACTTTTCTTTATCTTCTTGGATAGGGACAATTCGTAATAAATGGTATTTGTAATTAGGGCTGTTTAGTTCCTTTATACGCACTTCCATTTCTAAACTTTCTTTTTTAGGAATTGCCTTTGCCCACTCTTTCCGGATGTCTTGCTCTTCATCAAAAGTTTGTGGAAATTCATCGGCAGTAAGGCTATATTTAAACCAGTTATGGTTTACAAACTCAATTTCTCCTTCTTCATTTGCGGTAAAGGCAATTAGCGGGAGTGCTTCTAAGGTGTTTTGCAGTTCTTTAACACGTTCTTTAAGTTCAGATTGTACTTTTTTTCTGATATCTATTTCTGCTCTTAGGGCATTCTGAGTTTCTTGCAGTTCTTTAGTTTGTTGGTAAAGCCTTACAAAGCTGTTCACTTTAAGCAACAAAATCTCTGGGTCAAAGGGTTTTACTACATAATCTATCCCTCCAGACTCGTAACCTCTACTGATAAACTTATTGTTTGTGTTTACAGCAGATAAAAAAATGATAGGAATATCTTTGGTTTTATTAAAACCACTCAAGGTTTCGGCAACCTCAAAACCATCCATTAAAGGCATCTGAACATCTAAAATAATAAGGGCATAATCATTATTAAGCACCTTTTTTAGGCCTTCTTCCCCAGAAAGAGCTGTGTCTACACTAAAGCCTTTTGATTCTAGTAGTTTTTTTAAAGAGTATATGTTCTCTCGCTTATCGTCAACTATTAAAATCATTTAAAACTGAGTATTTGTGAAGTCAATTTGCAATTAAGTTTAAGATTTAGTGGACTTTTTAGCAATAACTGCACCAAAAAAACGACAAATAGGCGAACTCTTATGCTTGCATAATAAATTAAAGATGTTTACATTTGGGTAACAACTACATTAT
>DASSWV010000457.1:0-4619 GCA_035704545.1 Pelobium sp. | reverse complement strand
ATTCGAGAAGTCCGGAGCCGATTGCACTTTCTATTGAACAAGGAAACTTATTTCCAATTGCCCTAACCGCATCGGGCAAAGTGTTGGTAGCCTACATGAAACCTGAAGCGGCTAGTGCCGTTTTAAAAAGAGATGCTGATTATAAAAACTTTAGTGCGGAGCAAAAGAAAAAGTTTCAAAATACTATTCAGAAGATCAGAACAGACGGCTACTTTTTAAATGAGAGTGATTTTGCAAATGGCATAGTTGATATCACAGTGCCTGTTGGCGACGAAAAAACTGGTGTTAATGCTTGTTTGACGATTTCTAGACTACACACAAAAAGTGCTGTACATAAAGAAAAAGACGAACAACTGATAAAAGCGATGAAAAAATATGCTCAAAAAATTCAAAAGAGGATTGGGTTGATCTAAATCTAAAATTTGCTGGCATAAAAAAGCACCCGTTGAAACGGGTGCTTATTAATTGCATACAATACAACAATCTACAAAGCTTTATAACCCACTACCAATTCTTGATTAGGACTAACGCTAATTTCATAAGAATTAGAACCTAGTTTTGTCACCTTCCCATAATTCACTTTAGGAGTTTTAGCACTCTTAATTTTTAACGTTCCGGCCCCTTCGTTAGCTAAAATCTTAATTTGAGTTAGACTACAATCAATTTTCACTGTTCCGTTTGGCGTTGGCACTTCACCTTTCATCCATTTTAAACCTCCTAATACCGGTTCAACCGAGTACTCAGTATAACCTGGTGCAGTTGGTTTTACTCCCAAATAATACTTTCCTAACAAGTAAATCGGGCTAGCTCCCCAAGCATGGCATAGACTTTTACCATAAGGGCGTCCATACATTTCTAAATGTTCTTTGCCTTTTTTGTTTGGGTTATATTCTTCCCAAAAAGAAGTAGCACCTAATTTCAGCATTCCTCCCCAATAGTCTTTCATTTCTTTCAACACATAATCTTGTTCGCCCATGGCACACAATGCTTCCAACTCGTAAAAACGCATGTAGGGTGTTGTGATTTGAAGAATATCATCATTGAGCAACACCTTCTTTTTTATACTTTGTTTTTGTTCTTCATTAAAATAATTAAAAAAAATACCGAACATATTAGCGTATCTGGTTACAATATCTTGCACTTTACCGTCGATACGCTGGTGTTTCATCACGTTTTCCTTCTTATCCCAAAACACATCAAATAATTTTGTTTTTAAATCTTCAGCTAATTTTTGATACTGTTTTTGGTCTTCATTTTTACCTGCAATTTCAGCACTGACTGCCATAGCTTCTAAACTTCTTGCTAAAAGCATTTGTTCAAAACTAACCTCACCAGTTTTTGGTAATCCGTTTGCCCAATCAATAAAAACCCAATCGCCTTCTAATGGTTCTAAAAATCCGTTTTTGTTTCTTCTTTCTAAACAAAATTCCATCAATGATTTCATTCGTGGATAAAATGTTTTGATAAATTTTGTATCGCCCGTATGTAAATAGTAATCATAAACACCAACAAACCAATACAAGGAATAATCCATGATGATATTGATATGAGCCGTAACAGGTTCTTTACCACGAAGTGCTAACAGCGTACGCTCTACGGAAGGCGAATCAAAGAATAAATAATAATTCATTAAATAACTTTGATAAGCGTCACCAGACCAAATCCAACGGTCGCGTTTAATTCCGTCTATAAAAAATTCGCGGGTTGTTAAATGCATCGTATAAGCCGATACATCCCAAATTTTATTCAATTCTTGGTCTGAAGATTTGAATGAACCACGATATTCTAATGGTAAATACTCATAAAGCATAGAAATTGAATCATATTTCAACGTTTCATCTGCTTGTACCCGAACATAACGGAATGCTTTTGACCCGTCATGGGTGTAGGTTTCCGGCTGTTTTCCATCAAAATACAGATGGTCTAATGTTTCACATTTGGCAGTATCCAGCGCTTCCTCACGAGATTCACCGTAATAAAGTGCTACTTTACCTTTTCCTTTTAAACCGTGAATTTTAATATAGCCAAAAGTTTCTTTACCAAAATCTACCAACTCACCAGTTCCTATTTTTTCTATTTTTTTGGCGTTCCAAGGTGTCGTTGCTAGTTTAAATTCCGAAGGTTTGTGCTCTGGTGTATCAAAATTCCACGATCCCACAGGCATCCAGGGTGTTCCTGATTGCTGTGCTTTTCCATTTTCATCAATCCAAAGTTTATCTTCATTAGTTACCTTCCAGGATGCATCCGATTTAACATACTTGCCACTAATATAAATAGCAGGCAGTACTTCCTGATTATATACCTTAAAGGAAATTTTGTGTTTTCCGGCCGGAATTTTCAGTGATTTTGGTTGCCCGTAAACCTGAGCACCATCTAAAAGTAATTGAAAAGGTCCTTCTGAATAGATTTTTACCTCGTCTGGTTCGGGTATATCTACTTCTGTCTGAAAAGTTACCAAGGGATAAGGACTATAATATTGCCAAAGCGGGGGAAATACTGCTTCACGCTCTGTACGTCTTACTTGCATTTTATTGCTTAACCAAATTTCAAAATCTCCGGGATACCAAATCCAAGTAGCTTTTTCCTGGGCTTGCAAGGTTTTAATCGGCGAAAGCCAAACAAACAACAAGCTAAGCATTATGATTTTTGTGAAATATTTTTTCATGATTTTAGATGATTAATGTCCGTTAAAAAAGAAATATAAAGCCACCATCACGAGGGTTAGTGCCAACCATAATAATTTAACCTGTTTATCGGGTTTTGCGGCAGGATTAATTCTTAATAAAATGCTGTGATCTTTTTGTCCCGCTTTATCTGTAATGGTGATGAGATAAGCCATCAGCGAAAGCGCAACAAAGATATAGAACGATAGAAGCAGAAAGTGCGGCCAGTTATAAGTGCCGTTTGGCAAAACCCAAAGGTATAAAACCCCCGTTCCTAAGCTAATGACTGTTCCTAAAGTTAACACCAAATTTGCGGCCCTCGTAGTGGTTTTGTTCCATAAAACACCAAACAAAAACACGACCGACATGGGTGGAGCAATAAAGCCCAAAACAGATTGAAAAACATCGAACAAATTTAGTCCTTTGATGCTATCGATAGCTAAAGTGATGAAAATGGAAAGCAGTGACCCAAACAAAACAACTAGTCTACCCGTTTTTTTAATCGTCTGCTGGGAGGCTTCTGGATTGTATTTCTTTACATAAATATCCATGGTAAAAACGGTACTCAAAGAATTTAAAGCAGAGCCAATGGTGCTGATTAAAGCGGCAATTAAAACCACAATAATCAACCCTCTTAATCCCGCAGGAAAAAGTTGCGTAACCATGGTCAAATAAGCTTCATCGGGATTTTTTAGCTGAGGAAAAAGCACAAAACACACTATCCCGGGAAGGATAAAAAGTGGCACATCCAAAATTTTCAACCAACCGATAAAGTTAGCGCCCAGTTGCCCTTCTTTTAAACTTTTTGCGCCCAAAACAGATTGCACCATGGATTGATCTGTACACCAAAACCAAACGCCCATAATTGGATAACCTAGCAAAATAGCAATCCAAGGATAGTTTTTGTCATCAGCGGGAAGCAATAAATTCCAATAAGCGCCCGGCGTATTTGCATAAATAGCTTCCAACCCTCCTGCCCTATTTACGCCCATTACTACTAAAAGCAACGAAACTGCAATCAGCAATAACATCTGAAAAACGTTGGTGTAAGCAATGGCTTTCAACCCGCCCGCTGCGGCAAAAAAACCGGATAATATGACCATTAAAATCACTGATAGATACATGGGAATATTGAGCAGTTGTTGCACTAAAATTCCGCCGGCAAATAGCGTTAAAGAAAGCCAAGAAATTAAAATGGTGATTAAAGTGTACCACGCTAAGATGTTTCGTGTAGAATCCCCGAAACGTTTCCCCATAAACTCGGGCAAAGTAAGCACCTTTGCACCTAAATACCGTGGAGAAAAAACTACTGCCAACAACAAGATAAAAACAAAGGCGTACCAAGCGAAATTACCGGCAACAATACCGCTGGTAAAACCCACGCTTGCTGATGCAATCAACATGGAAGGTCCAACATTGGTGCCCCACATATTTAAACCGATGCTTGTCCAGCCTAAAGTGTTTCCGGCCAAGAAAATATTTTCGTCGGTTTTTTTATTTTTAACGAAGGAAATATAATAACCAAAGGCAATCAATATCAATAAATAGCCAACAACGATGGCGTAATCAATGGGTTCTAAAAAACTACTAATATGATCCATTATAACATTGATTTAGGTTTAATAATAAGGTGTTTCAGGTTCATTAGTATGTCTCTAGGCTATTTTTTTTAGCTTCTTCCCAACATTGCTTTATCATATTTTTGTAGAGTAAAGCCTGTTGCCACCGGTCGCCTTCTTCTTCTATTTTGTTGCCATTTTTTATAGTTCTGGCATAAAAAATATCCGGTTTTAATAGTTCTATGGTAAAGCAGATATAATCTCCCGGTTTAGCGGTTTTTAAAAACCCGATGAAAGAACGAGTCCACATTTCTTTAAAATGATCCACATAACTTAGATTTTCATCAGCATCAATGTCTACTTGGATACAACCAGGATTCCCAATTCTGCCATGTAT
>DASSWV010000428.1:0-3016 GCA_035704545.1 Pelobium sp. | reverse complement strand
GGCGTTTACGGTGGAGCGGTTGCAAATCCCGCAACCATTTTATGTCAGATGATTGCATCCCTCCACAACGAAAAAAATCAAATCACTATTCCCGGTTTTTACGATGATGTCATAGCTCTATCGGAAAAAGAAAAAAAAGCGTTAAACGAGGCTCCGTTTGATTTAGAAGAATACAAAAAGGATTTATCTGTGGATGAGGTTTGGGGCGAGGAAGGTTATTCTACGATTGAAAGAACAGGAATTAGGCCAACTCTAGAAGTCAATGGAATTTGGGGCGGTTATACCGGACCCGGAGCTAAAACTGTTTTACCTGCAAAAGCAAATGCGAAAATCTCCATGCGTTTGGTTCCTGGTCAGGATTGGAGAAGAATATCAGAATTATTTAAATCCCACTTTGAAAGTATCGCACCTAAATCCGTTAAAGTAAATGTGATAGCGCACCATGGCGGAACTCCTTATGTGACTCCAGTAGATTCGGTGGCATTTAAGGCGGCCTACAGCGCAATTGAAGAATCGTTTGGAAAAGAACCTGTACCAACAAGAGGTGGTGGAAGTATTCCTATTGTGGCGCTGTTTGAAAAAGAATTGGGAATAAAAACTGTGTTGCTGGGTTTTGGTTTGGATAGCGACAATCTGCATTCGCCAAATGAGAAATACGATGTTTTCAACTATTACAAAGGTATAGAGACTATTCCTTTGTTCTATAAATATTTTGCAGAGATGAGTTAGGTCTCCTTTTTCAAAATTCATTAAAAAAGCCGTTCTCTTTCTCAAAAGAACGGCTTTTATTGTTAGACTATTTTTTAAGCCAGGTTTTTTATTTGATAAACAATAACTCTCTGAACTTTGGTAAAGGCCAAACATTGTCATCAACCATTAATTCCAATTTATCAACATGGTAACGGATTGGCTCAAAGTAAGATTTGATTTTCTCATCGTAAGCAATTGCTTTCTCACGTAAGTCTTCTAACTTATTAGCTACTTTGCGTTCTTCAATCATTGCATGTACGTTGTCTTTGATAAAGTTTACATGTTTTGAGATTTCTTTGATAATTAACAGCTGTGCGCCATAGGTCTCTTCATCAAAACCGATGTCTTTTAAGCCCTTTACGTTGTCTATCAAAATGTTTTGGTAGCCAATGGCAGCTGGGATAATTACGTTGGTAACCATTTCTCCAATTACGCGGCCTTCAATTTGTATTTTTTTGTAATAGTCTTCCAGTAAAATTTCATGACGGGCGTGGGCTTCTCTGGTTGTAAATACACCTGTGTCTTGAAATAATTTGTTTGATTTTTCTGAAATTAAAGCATCTAAAGCCTTTGGCGTAGTTTTGATGTTTGATAATCCACGGGCTTCTGCTTCTTTCGCCCACTCTTCGCTGTAACCATTTCCTTCAAAGCGGATACTCTTAGATTCTTTAATGTACTTTCTTAATACATTAACAATCGCTAAATCTTTTTTCTCGCCTTTTTTGATCAGTTTATCAACTTCAGCTTTAAATTTAATCAACTGATCTGCCATAATGGTGTTTAAAACAGTCATCGGGCTAGATGAGTTTGCAGAAGAACCAACAGCTCTTAATTCAAACTTGTTGCCTGTAAACGCAAAAGGAGAAGTACGGTTTCTATCTGTATTGTCAAATAAGATATTAGGAATTTTTGGTATCCCAACCCACATTAAGTTTTCTTCTTTAACTTTCTTGGCAATTTTTGATGTTTCAACCTCGTCAAGTACATCACTTAACTGGCTTCCTAAGAAAATAGATATGATTGCCGGAGGTGCTTCGTTAGCGCCTAAACGGTGGTCATTATGTACAGAAGCAATAGAAGCTCTCAATAAATCCGCATGCTCATGAACTGCTTTAATCGTGTTTACAAAAAATGTTAAAAACATTAAGTTGTTTTTAGGTGTTTTGCCAGGTGCTAAAAGATTTTTACCTGTATTTGTAATTAACGACCAGTTGTTGTGTTTTCCAGAACCGTTTACTCCAGCATAAGGTTTTTCATGCAATAAAACTTTGAAATTATGTCTTTTTGCAACTTTATCCATCAAATCCATCAATAATTGATTGTGGTCAATGGCTAAGTTTATTTCCTCATATAAAGGAGCACACTCAAATTGTGAAGGTGCAACTTCGTTGTGGCGAGTTTTTAAAGGAATACCTAATTGTAGAGCTTCAATTTCAAAATCCTGCATGTAAGCTACTACTCTTTCAGGTATTGATCCAAAGTAATGATCTTCTAATTGCTGATTTTTTGCAGATGAATGGCCAAAAAGCGTTCTACCTGTCAATAGTAAATCTGGTCTTGCATTAAATAAGGCCAAATCTACCAAGAAGTATTCTTGCTCAATACCCAAAGAAGCATTTACCTTAGTTACTCCTTTATCAAAATATCCACAAACATCAACTGCTGCTTTATCTAAAGCTGATAATGCTTTTAACAATGGTGCTTTATAATCTAAGGACTCACCAGTGTATGCTACAAATACTGTTGGGATGCAAAGTGTTCCTCTAAATATAAATGCAGGAGAAGTTGGATCCCATGCAGTATAACCACGAGCCTCAAAAGTGCTTCTTATTCCTCCGTTAGGAAAGCTTGATGCATCAGGCTCTTGCTGAACCAAAGCTTCGGCTGCAAATTTTTCAATAGGCGTACCGTCTGGTGCTGGTTCAAAAAATGAATCATGTTTTTCGGCAGTTGTTCCAGTTAAAGGTTGAAACCAATGTGTGTAATGTGTTACACCCTTGCTCATCGCCCATGATTTCATAGCGGCAGCAATGTGTTCTGCGATATCTCTTTCTATACGTGTACCACTTTCGCCCGCATTTACAATTGCTTGGAAAGCTTCTTTAGACATATAGGCTTTCATTTTTGCTTTGTCAAAAACGTTTTGGCCATAATAGTCTGAGATTTTGTGAGCAGGTGCTTTTACTTCAGGAATAGTTCTACCTAATACCGATTGAAGCGCTTGAAATCTAATTGTTGCCATTTTAGGTGTTTTTTTATTTGTTAA
>DASSWV010000406.1:0-6385 GCA_035704545.1 Pelobium sp. | reverse complement strand
GTAGTGCCTGCTTTAAATGTACCTAAGCTAACTCGGTCTCCAGAAATCATAGCGCCACCTGATCCTTTCAAGGAAGAGTTTGGGAAAGCAAATTTTAGTTCGTCAATCTCTGATGCGTTTTTGGGAGGATTATTTGTTGGGTAACTATAATAACCCACCGTGTTTAGCAAATTTGCACTTTCTGTAACAAATGTTAGTAAAACTTCGCCATCCTTCACTAAATCTAATGTTTGCTTCGCACCATCAGCAATATATTCTGGGTGATTTTTTCTAACATCCACCGTACTTGGTATAGATGCATTTATATAATCTAAAGATTCTTTACTTACTACGCCTGGGGTTGCAGTTAGGTATTTTGGTCTTCCACTGTCATCATAACTACCTATATAATCGTATTTGGCAACAAATGTTTTAACGGACTGTGTTTTTCTGGCGCTAGAGGTTACTTTATTAGCCGGAACCAAAAAGTTACCCTCTAAACCGTTTGAACCACCAATTGTTAGTGTTAATTTACCATTGTCTAAATAGCTTAGTACTTCATTATTTAAACCCACAAAGTCTGTTTTCACTATAATTTGATCAATGTAGCTAGCTATATTTAAGTCTGCGTTGATGTAACCATCAGTATCTGTCATCGATTTTAAAAGCTGGGTTCCGTTTTTTGCGTTATGAAAAGTGACAGGTATCCCGTTCAGAGGCTCGTTGATGTTTGTTAAAAGTCTGACCTGGATTTTTATGGATTTTGTGGTAGAAAAATTGAATCCGTTTGGTGCTATATTCAAAGCGCTTTCTGTTTCGGGAGACACAATTGAGCTTTCTTTTTTACAAGATGCAATTGAGATTAAAAGTACCAGAGCTAAAATTGAATGTTTCATAAAATAATTTTTTGCTTATACGGAACTGAACTTTAAAAGTTCAGCGCTGGTAAGCAATATGCTAGAAACATACCATGAAAAGAGTTTGGCTATAAAACCGCTATTTTTACAGCGTTAGTGCCTTTTAAAGAGCTTAAGAGGTTGCTTTTTTATAAAATAAATGATTTTGGTAGGTTGGTAGATATATTTATTAAGGCAATTGAAAAGGAGAAATGGGGAATGTTGTAGAAGTTAGGTGTTAAATTTCCCAATTATTCAGCTTTTTAACCATCTATTTTAATAGGGCATAGCGTGTTTTTAGGTAAAAAATTGGGGAACGTAAACATTCCCCAATTAATTTTTTTAGATGAAATTACTTCGCAACAGTAATTAGTTAGCGAAAAATTCTCTCTCAGCTTTTAGCTTTTTCTTTTGAACGTTTGCTGAGATATAGATGCTTAGTTCATATAAAAGAAACAAAGGTAAGGTAACAGTAAGCATCGTTGGAACATCTGGCGTTGGTGTTACTATAGCAGCTATAACCAGTATAATCACCACTGCGTATCTTCTTTTTTCTCTCATAAATTTCGGAGTCATCACTCCAAGTTGCGAAAGAATATAAATCACGATGGGCAACTCAAAAATAGCACCTGTACAAAGTGTTAAAGTAGCAACAGAAGAAAAGTAGGAGCTTATGGTAATGGTGTTTTCAATATCAGGGCTAATGCTGTAGTTAGATAAGAAGTTTACCGAAAGTGGTGCAACAACAAAATAGCCGAACAACAGCCCCACCATAAACAACATTGTTGCGTAAAACACAAAGCCGGTTGCAGATTTTCTCTCGTTATCTTTTAATGCTGGTTTTACAAATCTCCAAACTTCCCAAAGTAAATACGGAAAACCCAAAACTACGCCCAACATTAAAGCTGAGTTAATTTGGAGGGTAAACTGACCAGCCATTTCGGTGTTGATGATTTTTCCGGGGATGTTGGTAATGCAAAAACCGGGGCCTAAATTAAAGTAATCTCCAACTTTGCACATCATACGATAGGTCCAAAAGCTGGGCTTATGTGGCCCCATTATAATGGTGTCGAAAAAGAAATCGTAATAAATAAAACAAAAAATAGTGGTAATCAGTACCGCGATAGAGGAACGGACAAGGTGTATTCTCAGTTCTGCCAAATGGTCAAAAAAAGACATTTCTCCCTCGATGCTTTTACCTTTGTTTTTTACAGATTGTACTAAATCTGTTTTTCTTTCTTTGCTGATTGTTATTATAATATCCGAAACAAAAATACCATTTTGATTTACGTCAAAATGGTATTTTCAGTTTTAAATTATATCGATTAATCTTCTGTACCAAAATCAAACGACTCCATAAACTTAGTGGTAAAATTACCCGCTCTAAAATTAGGGTCTTTTAAAAGTTTGAGATGAAACGGGATGGTAGTTTTAATACCTTCAATTACAAATTCACTTAAAGCTCTCTCCATAGTGTTTAAGGCTTCTTCTCTGGTTTGTGCCACGCAAATGAGCTTCGCTATCAACGAATCATAATTCGGTGGAATGGTGTAACCTGCGTAAACATGGGTGTCAACTCTTACGCCATGCCCGCCTGGCGAATGAAAATGCGTTATTTTACCTGGAGAAGGTCGGAAATTGTTGTACGGATCTTCTGCGTTTATACGACAT
This sequence comes from Pelobium sp., assembly GCA_035704545.1. GTDB lineage: Bacteria > Bacteroidota > Bacteroidia > Sphingobacteriales > Sphingobacteriaceae > Pseudopedobacter. The sequence goes on along the minus strand of DASSWV010000406.1, from coordinate 3,839 downwards.
TCAATAGCGCACATTTCGGGAAAGTATGATTTTCCCGAAATTGGGATGCCAGAAGCAACCTTAATTTGTTCTTTAATTAAATCGAAATTGATAACCTCTTCTGTAACAGGGTGCTCTACCTGTATACGGGTATTCATTTCCATAAAGTAGAAGTTACGGTGTTTATCCACCAAAAACTCTACTGTACCTGCGCCTTCGTATTTAACAGCTTCAGCACCTTTAATGGCTGCTGCGCCCATTTTTTCACGCAGTTCTTGCGTCATAAAAGGGGAAGGAGCTTCTTCTACCAGCTTCTGGTGACGACGCTGTATGGAGCAATCTCTTTCTGATAAATGGCAAACGGTACCAAATTGGTCTCCAATTACTTGGATTTCTATGTGGCGAGGATCTTCAATGTATTTTTCAAGATACATACCATCGTTACCAAAAGCTGCTGCAGATTCTTGACGGGCAGAATTCCATGCATCTTCAAAATCTGCATCTTTCCAAACCTGTCTCATACCTCTGCCACCACCACCTGCGGTCGCTTTTAAAATTACAGGGTATCCAATTTCATTCGCAAGTCTGATTCCCTGAGCTACATCGGTAAGCAAACCTTCTGAACCTGGTATAGTAGGGACTCCTGCTAACTTCATGGTGTCTTTAGCCGAAGCTTTGTCTCCCATCCCATTAATTTGATCGGCAGTTGCACCGATAAATTTAATGCCGTACTCTTTACAGATTGCAGAAAATTTGGCATTTTCAGATAAAAACCCATAACCGGGATGGATGGCGTCTGCATTGGTTAATTCTGCTGCAGAAATGATATTAGGAATATTTAGGTACGAATCTTTACTTGGAGGGGGGCCTATGCAAACAGCTTCATCAGCAAAACGTACGTGTAAACTTTCTCTGTCTGCGGTAGAATACACTGCAACGGTTTTAACACCCATTTCTTTACAGGTGCGGATAATCCGCAGTGCAATTTCCCCTCTATTAGCAATTAATATTTTTTTAAACATAATAACGGTTTTATCTATCTGTTGATTTGTGTGAAAGGGTGTTTATAACCCCAATAAATAATACAAATAAACTATGATGGATCTACCAGGAACAATGGTTGGTCGTACTCAACAGGTTGTGAGTTCTCTACCAATATTTTAACAATTTTACCAGAAACTTCTGACTCAATTTCATTGAAAAGCTTCATGGCTTCTATAATACATAACACCTGACCTGATGCAATTTCATCTCCCACATTTGCAAAATTAGGTTTATCTGGTGCAGAAGAGCGGTAGAAAGTTCCAATCATTGGTGATTTGATGGTGATATATTTACTGTTGTCTTCATCCGCAACGACAGCAGAAGCTTGTACGGTGGGTACTTGGTGTACAACTGGTGCAGTTGGCGCAGAACTTACCGGCGGAGCTGGTGCTTGTAAAGTAGCTACGTAAGTTGGCTCTTGCGTAGTTTTTATGGTAATCTTAAAGTCTTGCTCTTCAATAGAAACTTCATTCACGCCCGATTTTGCAACAAATTTAATCAGATCTTGAATTTGCTTAATGTCCATTCCCATATTGGTGTGGTTTAAATTTGTGTTTAATTTTAGAAATCTAATATAACAATTATCTATAAAAATAAATTAGTAAGCCCATTTAAGGTATAATGAACCCCATGTAAAGCCTCCGCCAAAAGCGGCTAATACTAAATTATCTCCTTTTTTTAATTTGCTCTCCCATTCCCACAAACAAAGCGGGATGGTGCCGTTGGTGGTATTCCCGTATTTTTCTATATTGATCATTACCTTTTCTGCACCCACACCCATGCGGTTTGCAGTGGCATCAATAATTCTTTTGTTGGCCTGGTGGGGTACTAGCCAAGCGATATCCTCAGCTGTAAGATTATTTTTTTCCATAATCTCTGCGGCAACATCGGCCATGTTTGTTACGGCAAATTTAAATACGGCTTGTCCTTCTTGGTAAACAGCGTGTTGATTTGCATCCACCGTTTGGTGAGTTGCTGGGTTTAGCGAACCTCCAGCTTTTATATTTAAGTATGATTTACCAGCACCATCGCTTTTAAGTATCGAGTCAATGATTCCGTTCCCTTCATCATTGGGTTCTAAAAGGGCTGCGCCACAGCCATCGCCAAAAATAATACAGGTAACTCTATCTTGGTAGTTGATAATTGAAGACATTTTATCGCCACCAACAACCAGTACTTTCTTATGCTTTCCCGATTCAATAAATTGAGCTCCGGTGCTTAAGCCAAACAAAAAACCAGAACATGCAGCTTGCAAGTCATATCCCCAGGCATTTTTCGCACCTATTTTATCGGCTAAAATGTTTGCGGTTGCCGGGAAGGGCATATCTGGCGTTGAAGTGCAAAATATAATCAGATCTATTTCTTCTGCACTAATTCCTCTTTTTTTCAGGAGTCCTTCTACAGCAGGCACTGCCATATCAGATGTGGCTAATCCCTCGCCCTTTAAAATCCTTCTTTCTTTTATTCCTGTGCGGGTAGTAATCCACTCGTCATTGGTATCTACCATTTTTTCCAACTCTTGGTTAGTTAAAACATAATCCGGTACATACCCGTTTACGGCGGTAATTGCAGCATGAATTTTACTCATATATTTGATGTATTAGGAACTGAAAGCGGTTTTAAACTTTTCAATAATTTGGCTTTCAACCATGTCTCTAGATAAAAGTATCATGTTTTTTATAGCTTCTGGACTAGATATGCCGTGTCCAATAATTACAGGAGCATTTACACCTAAAATAGGGCTTCCGCCGTACTGTTCGTAGTTAAACCTATCGAAAAATTCATCTTTTACTTGCTTTTTAAGCGTCAATACATAAAAAGATTCTGCTAACTTCAAAACTACGTTTCCTGTAAAGCCATCACAAACCATTATATCGGCTTTTGCGTTAAACAAGTCTCTCCCTTCAATATTTCCAATAAAATTAAGTGCTGATGAAGCTTTAAGTAGCGGATAAGTGGCTAACGTAAGTGCGTTTCCTTTCTCAGCTTCTTCGCCAAGATTCATCAAACCTACCTTAGGTTCTGCTATTTGGTAAACATGTTTAGCATATAAACTACCCATTAGCGCAAACTGAACCATGTGTTCGGCTTTGCAATCTGCATTGGCACCTGCATCCAATAAAAGACCGAAACCACCTTTTTCTTTAGGAATAACAGTTGAAATTGCGGGCCTTAATACACCTTCAATTGCTTTAACGCTAAACATAGCGCCTACAAGCATAGCCCCAGTATTGCCAGCAGATGCAAAAGAGTCAATAGTGCCTGCTTTTAGTTGCTGAAAACCTACTGAAATACTTGAATTTGCTTTTTGCACAATAGCTTTTGTTGGGTGCTCGCCCATACCAATCACTTCTGTAGTATGTACATACTCAAAAAGGTCTGGATTAAAACTATGTTCCTTAAGGAGGGGTGTAATTTGGTCTTTATCTCCAAATAATACAAGGTGTTGATCTTTTGATAGGTTTTGATGTGCTGCAATTGCTCCTAATACGGTTGCTTTTGGCGCATAATCACCACCCATTATATCTAAACCAATTTTCATTGAGATAAGTTGCTTTTAATAAAGTTGCTCTGTACACCAACTGTATTGCTGGTCTGAGGATTAAAAAAAATCCTTGTGTAAGGTAATAAATAAATTTTTACCAACACAAGGATTTTTAAATGCATATGATTATGCAATAGAAGTATTTTCTATTAACAATTTACCTCTTAAGTAAAGGTTTCCGTCAATATTGTAAGCTCTGTGTGGCAAATGTACCGCACCAGTTTCTTTATCAAGCCATAATGAAGGGGCTGTTGCTTTATAATGAGTTCTT
>DASSWV010000369.1:0-4098 GCA_035704545.1 Pelobium sp. | reverse complement strand
TTCTAAAATCATTTCAATCCTTCGGACTTTCGCTATCGCAGCGAGGCATTTTAAAGTAATTAATTCGTCTTTTCATTAAAACATCCAGCAAGTAAAAAACGACAATTAAATTAACACCAAGCATCTATAGCATAAATTTTTCGTTAATTTAGCGCAAACAAAAATTCAAATCAAATGCAGTACGACGTTATCGTTATAGGTTCTGGTCCGGGTGGATATGTTGCAGCAATCCGCTGTGCGCAATTAGGTTTAAAAACCGCTATGGTTGAAAAATACGCCACTTTTGGGGGCACTTGTTTAAACGTGGGATGTATTCCGTCAAAGGCGCTTTTAGATTCTTCGGAGCACTACCACAATGCTACGCACACTTTTGCAGAACATGGAATTGATGTAAAAGATGTGAAAGTGAACATCCAACAGATGATTAAAAGAAAGAATGAAGTGGTGCAACAAACTACTGGTGGCATTACTTTTTTAATGAAGAAAAACAAGGTGGATACATTTGAAGGATTGGGTTCTTTTAAAGATAAAAACACCGTTAAAATAGCTTTAACAAAAGGTGGAGAGCAGGAAATTACCGGTAAAAATGTAATTATCGCTACCGGAAGCAAGCCTACCGAACTGCCTTTCTTGAAAACAGATGGCAAAAGAATTATCACTTCTACTGAGGCTTTAAATTTAACTGAGGTACCAAAACACATGATCCTTATTGGAGGTGGTGTAATTGGTTTAGAGCTAGGTTCTGTTTATGCCCGTTTAGGTGCTGAAGTTACCGTGGTTGAGTTTATGGATGCCATTATCCCAACGATGGATAAAACTTTGGGCAAAGAACTTCAAAAGTCTTTAACCAAATTGGGCATGAAATTTTTGTTGAGCCATAAAGTTACAGGCGCTACGGTTAAGGGCAAAAAGGTTACGGTTACTGCGGATTCTCCAAAAGGAGAAAAAGTAGTTTTAGAAGGTGATTATTGTTTAGTTGCCGTGGGCAGAACAGCTTATACAGACGGCCTGGGTTTAGAGAACATAGGCATTACGGTGGAAGAACGTGGTAAAAAAATAACGGTTAACGACCATTTAGAAACTTCGGTAAAGGGGATTTATGCTATTGGTGATGTAATTAAAGGTGCAATGTTGGCTCACAAAGCAGAAGAAGAAGGAACTTTTGTTGCAGAAACTATTGCCGGACAAAAACCACACATCAATTATAATTTAATTCCGGGTGTGGTTTACACTTGGCCTGAGGTTGCTTCTGTAGGTTACACCGAGGAACAATTGAAAGAAAAAGGAACGAAATACAAAACCGGAACTTTCCCGTTTAAAGCTAGTGGCAGAGCGAGAGCAAGCATGGATACAGACGGTTTGGTGAAAGTTTTGGCGGATGCTTCTACGGATGAGATTTTAGGTGTGCACATGATTGGTCCGCGTACTGCAGATATGATTGCTGAAGCGGTTGTTGCAATGGAATTTAGAGCAAGTGCGGAAGATATTGGCAGAATTAGCCATGCTCATCCAACGTTTACGGAAGCATTTAAAGAAGCTGCTTTAGCAGCAACAGACAACAGAGCGATACATATTTAAGTTTGAGGGAGAGGGTTTCGAAGAACTAAATAGCTTTGGAAAATTCAAAATCCTCACATATTTTTTAACAATTTAGCTTCAGAATATTCTGGAGCTTTTTTGTTTCATGGCTTTGGGGTAAGCTAAGAACCTATACTCAGTTTTACACTTGTTTAGAAAAATCTTTGTTGAATTCACAGCAGTTATTATCCTTTTGAACATAAAAAAACCTCTTTAAAAAAATTAAAGAGGTTTTTAAATTTAAAGGGCGGACGATGGGGCTCGAACCCACGACCCCCGGCACCACAAACCAGTGCTCTAACCAACTGAGCTACGACCGCCATTTGTTTTAGTGGAGTGCAAAAATAATCTAAAAATCAAACTAAACAAAATTTTAAAGAAATTAATACAAGCCTAAAACCTATCAGGTTGATACATTGCGAAATAATCTTTTAAACAGCTTTGTTTTGCTAATTTTTTATCTTCGCAAATGATTCAAATTTTTACGGATGGCGCTGCAAGTGGAAATCCCGGACCGGGTGGTTATGGCGTGATTTTAAGATCAGGGAAGCATTACAAGGAACTTTCTGAAGGTTTTAGAATGACCACCAACAACCGAATGGAATTGATGGCTGTGTGCGTTGGTTTAGAAGCAATAAAAACCTTAAATCAGGAGGTTATGATTTTCTCAGACTCTAAATACGTGATTGACTCTGTGGAAAAAAAATGGGTTTTCAGCTGGGTAAAAAAGGCTTTTGCAGGCAAAAAGAACAAAGACCTTTGGTTGCGCTTTTTACAATCGTACAAACTGCATCAAGTGAAATTTACCTGGGTTAAAGGCCATGCTGGGCATCCAGAAAATGAAAGATGCGACGAACTTGCGGTCATCGCATCTAAATCAAAAGATCAAAAAATTGACAGTGTGTTTGAAGTGGAAAATCAAAAGCAGAAGTTGTTGTAAAAATTTGCTTAACATCTTAAGAATAAGAAGCAAAGAATAAAGACTGATTTTTCTACCTCCCTCTAAAAACTAACTAACTAACTAACTAACTAACTAACTTTCAAGACTTCTTCCTGTGGCGAGTATTGTGCCATAAATTCTTCCGCCAATAAAACCATTTCTGTAGAACCAATGAAAATAGATTCCCGCTGATGGATTTCTGTTACTTCGATATCTAAAATACGTTGGAAACCATTTGTCGCCCGACCGCCAGCTTGTTCAATAATAAAAGCAAGCGGGTTACACTCGTAAACCAATCTCAACTTTCCTTTTGGCGCACTTGCCGTAGTTGGGTAAATATAAATGCCTCCTTTAATAAGGTTACGGTGTAAATCCGCGACCATGGAGCCAATATAACGTGAGGTATATGGACGTGAAGTGGCTGCATCTTCAACTTGGCAATATTTAATGTATTTTTTCACTCCTTCTGGAAAGTGCACATAATTACCCTCGTTCATACTGTAAATATTTCCAGTTGATGGGATTTTCATGTTTGGGTGTGATAAACAAAACTCTCCGATTGAAGGATCCAATGTAAACCCGTTTACGCCACAGCCAGTGGTGTAAACCAACATGGTGGAAGACCCATAAACAATGTAACCTGCGGCAACTTGCTCTGTCCCTTTTTGTAAAATATCGTTGATATTAGCTTCGCCTTCTTTAGAAATTCTTCTGAAAATAGAAAAAGTTGTCCCTACAGCCACGTTCACATCTATATTTGAAGACCCATCTAAAGGGTCTATCGCTACCACATACTTGGCGTTTTTAGAAACATCTTTATTTAAGATCACTACTTCCTCATCTTCTTCTGAAACCACCAGTGCACATTCGCCACCTACGCTTAAAGCAGAAATAAACTGCTCGTTGGCATAAACATCTAATATTTTCTGAGATTCGCCTTGTACATTTACTGTACCTACTTCTCCCAAAATATCTGCTAAACCGGCTTTGTTGATTTCTCGGTTAACTATTTTCGCTGCTATTCCTAGATCTCTTAATAATCTGGAAAGCTCTCCTTTTGCATAAGGGAAATCTGCCTGTTTTTGAATAATAAACTGACCTAATGTGGTTACTACTGCCATTTACTTAGTGTACTTTTTACGCTATCTGTTTGCTAATTCTATCGCGTCTAATGTATGAATTTTATTTTCAGAAATAGAAAATCTAACTAAAGTTCTTTTTTTATGCCAGCCCTGTTTCCCTGCCGCACCGGGATTAATATGCAAGCATTCTATTTTTTTATCATAAATAACTTTCAAAATATGCGAGTGCCCAGAAATAAACAGACTTGGGGGCTTAGTGTAAATTTCTGGCTTTACGTTTACAGAATACCTATCTGGATAACCACCAATGTGGGTCATCCAAACATCTACATCTTCGCAATTAAACCGCAGATGTTCTGGGTAAACTTCACGGATATCTTTACCGTCAATATTTCCATACACACCTTTTAATGGTTTAAAAGCAGCCAGCTGATCAGCAAGTTCTAGGTTCCCGAAATCACCTGCATGCCAAATCTCGTCTCTATCGTCAAAATATTT
>DASSWV010000312.1:0-2645 GCA_035704545.1 Pelobium sp. | reverse complement strand
CCAACAGCATTTTATCAACTGTTTAAAAACTGGGGCAGAGTTTGAAACGAGTGGTAAAGATTATTTAGAGAACATAAAAATTCAGGAAGAGATCTATCTCCACTCGATTATTAATTGACAACCTACTTTTGATAATTATAGAGAGTTGTTTAAAAATTATCAATACAGATTTTAGACCCGTAATAACTTTAGCAAAGTTGAAGCATTAGTAGAGTGACGTTGATGGAATATAAAATTAAATATTAACGAAATACAGTCAAGAAACAAGCCATAAACAAACCAATATAATCTTTTAAAGATACTCTCAATCTGCCTAAAGCTTTCCGCATGTGTTGTTCTACTGTGTTTTCAGAAATGTTTAATTCTGCCGCAATTTCTTTGTTTGATAAGTTTTTTCTGCGACTCAATAAAAAAGCATTCCGACATTTGTCCGGTAATTTTTCAATTTCTTTTTCAATGAGCCTTTCTAAATCTTTGCTCTCTATTGTAGCCTGTAAGTGGTTATCGTCCTGAGGATGAAATTTAGCTACGTAGGCTTCATATTTTTGATGAACTAATTGCCTTCTGTGATAGTTTAAAATTTGATTTTTTAGGATCACGTATAAAAATGCAAAAAGAGAAGTGTTGGTTTCAACTGCGTCTTTGTGCTGATAAAATTTTAAAAATGAATTTTGAACCAATTCTTCTGCGTCGTCTCTGTTCTGGGTTTTATTAATCGCTAATGAAATTAACTTAATCGAGTAACGCTTGTAAATTTCGGTAAAGCCAGCATCATCGCCCTTTTTCCAGAGCGCTATCAATTCACTTTCCGTATGATTTGCAAGATTTTCTATTGGTTTACAATTTTGGTTAATGTAAATATGCGTTTTTTCCTGCTTCAAATCAAATTGGAGGGGATAATAACATTAAATTAAATTTTATTGATGTAACAAGTAACGGTTAAGCAATTGTTAAGTGTCTTACATGTATAAACCCTCTAAAAAAACTAATTGTTTAGGGGAAACTAGCCAATTTTATAAATAAACCATACAATGCAAAAAGACCGTTTGTCATATTTGTTAAATCAATATATAAGTAACAGCCTATCAAACTCTGAACAAGAAGAGTTAGACAATTGGTACCACTCGCTAAATGCTAATAAGGAAGAATTTGATCTTTGGGTTGCTGAAATGGGTGGGCAGGAAAATTTGACTGATTCCCTTTACTCAAACTTTCAGAATAATTACCTTCCAAAAAAGCAACATAAGATTTTTACGCTACAACGGATTTCAATTGCGGCTACGTTACTTGCATTTCTCTCTTTCGGAGCTTATTTCTTAAATAGTAAAAAGGACTCGGCAACTCAACAACCAATTGCAAAAACGATAAAAATTGAACCGGGCTCAAACAAAGCAACTTTAACGTTGGCCAACGGAAGCACCATCGATCTTAATGAGCGTTCAAACGGAGAGTTGGTGGACAACAATATTCTAAAAATCAGTAAAAGAAATAACGGAGAAATATTTTACGAGATGAAAGAATCCGGACAGGAAAATACTGGCTATAATATGGTAAGTACCCCTAAAGGCGGAAAGTTTCAAATTGTATTAAGTGATGGGACCCGTGTGTGGCTTAATGCCGCTTCAAGCCTAAAATACCCGGTAAAGTTTGCAGCAAACGAAAGAAAAGTTGAACTTACCGGAGAAGCTTATTTTGAGGTTGCACACAACAAATCATCACCATTTAAAGTGCTGAGTGACGCACAGGTGGTAAACGTTTTAGGAACACATTTTAATATCAATGGTTACCAGGATGACCAAACCACAAAAACCACATTGTTTGAGGGTAGTGTATCTGTCCAATCTCAATTAAGCAATAAATCAAAGGTATTAACTCCCGGAAAACAAGCTGTTCTCAGCGAAAACACACTCAAGATCCAGAATGCTGATTTGAAAGAAGCAATTGCTTGGAAAGAAGGATTTTTTAAATTCAATGATTTAGAACTTCACATGATTATGAATCAGATTGCAAGGTGGTATGATGTGGATGTAGTTTACCAAGACAATGTTAAAAACAAAAAGTTTGTAGGTTATATCTCTAGAGCCAAAAACATCAATGAGATACTCAACTTATTACAGGCAACAAAAAGTGTAAAATTTAAAATTGAAGGGAGGAAGGTTATCGTTATGACTTAAACACTTACTTAAACACATATATCACAGACAAAAAAACAGGGACGCTGCGAACGTCCCTGAGTTTATGCCCTAAGGCAATTGTCAGGTTTTTAATCGATTCACCAATTAATCCTAAACTAACCAAATGTATAAAATTTATTTTACTCGTACATGCGATATGGTATATCGCAAAGTCCCCCAATTATTCTTAGTAATGAAATTAACTTTGATATTGTTACTCGTTGGTATCTTGCAAGTTAACGCAAGCTCCTCGTTTGCTCAGAGGGTTAACTTAAATGTTAAAGATGCTTCCTTAAAAAAAGTGCTTGAACTGCTAACCGTTCAAACCCATCTCGAATTTATTTATGATTCGGAGTTGATTGCAGGAGTTGACAACTTAAACCTTTCTGTTAGGAATGAACCTATTGAAAAGGTATTAGAAAAATGTTTTAAAGGAGAGTCTTTAGATTTTTTTATAAAAAACAACACCAT
>DASSWV010000267.1:0-2398 GCA_035704545.1 Pelobium sp. | reverse complement strand
CACCCAGCCAGAATTTTCAACATTGTTTGGGTAATTTAAAATCACACCATTTAAAGTGCTTTTATAAACGTTTGTACCCAAGTATAACTGGCTCCAAGTTACTGGGCTATAATTAGCACCAACCTCCAAGCCTAAACGAGTTCCTTTAGCTGCGTTTGTATAAACTCGGTTCAAAACGGTATCCGCAAAAACGCTATTCACCCGCTGAATTGGATTTTTAATATCTTGGTAGTACAGCGTACTCATAAAAGAACCCTTATCAAAATTTTTGATCAAACCTGTTTCTGCCAAATAAACAAATTCCGGCAACAAGTTAGCATCCCCTTGTTCTAAAGTTTCTGAGTGCTCACGTTCTGGAATTGGGTTAAGCTCGAAGTTATTGGTACGTTGCACCCTCCTACTTACCCCAGCTTTCAATTTCCAGCCAGCATCAAAACTATAAAGGATATTTGCTGATGGGAAAAGGTTATTAAGTTCCAGTTTATAATCATCTACAACACCCGTAGCAATATTAAGGTCTCTTTTAGCATATTCATAACGCAAACCTCCAACATATTCTAAACGGCTGGCTTTCCCAGAATATTGGCTATAAACAGAGTGGATATGGTTTGTTGCTTTAACATTTCCGCTAAAAGCCGGAAACACCGTAAAATCTGTATCTCCAAGATCTTTTACATTATAAATAAAGGCACCATCTTGTTGATCTAAGCGGTATTGGTAACCCGTTTCAAGCTTGCCATTGCCAATATTAAACGCATAATCCAACTTCCCTCTAAAACCATCCAAAGGATTAGTGTAGGTACTTACTGTATTTTGCACAGTGTCCTGCCCTTCAATATTTGCATTTTTTGTGGAGCCATAAAGATTTGCGTGTTCGTAAATTGCAGTAAAATTTAAGGTTGATTTATTCTGGAAAGTGTGTTGATAATCAAAATTACCCAAGATAAAATCGCCTTGTTTATTTTGGAGATTGGAGTTGAAGTACTGTTTTCTGCCGATTACATTTCCGGTGCTAATTTGGGTATTGGTATTGTTGTAATTAATATCTGCAAGCCTATCTTGAAACTTATGCCCTGCAAAAAATCCCACAGAAAACTGGTTATTTTCTGACGGTGTAAAACCTAAATTGAACCTAGCGCCGTAATTACGTTTATCAAAACTTCGCTCGCCGGCGGATGGAAAATTTGTCTTTTTATCACCGATAACGGTAAAAACATCGCCATCCCTAAAACCAGCATTATCATTCCTCAAAAAATTTGCACTGGCAGATAAATCCCATTTATCTTTTTTATAGTTGACGGTAGCATCTGCTCCATAGCGTTGCTGACTTTCCTTGTTTCCGTAATCTTTAACCGAAGGAAACCCACCTTGACCGTTTATGATTAATGCGAAACCATCAACCGTACCTTTTTTTGTAGTGATATTGATAATCCCACCTTTTCCATCGGGATCATATTTTGCAGATGGCGCTGTGATCAATTCGATGTTCTCCACTGTATTAGCGGGCAACTGACTCAAAATTGTACTTGCATCTGTTTGTACAGGCTTTCCGTTGATTAATACTAAAAACCCTTTAGATCCTCTAACAGAAATCTCGCCTTGTCCGTCAACCGCTACCGAAGGCATATTTTTAATTACATCTACAGCCGTTCCGCCTTTTGCGGCCTGAAACTGATCTGCTTTGTAAACTTGCTTATCTATCTTGTTCACATTCTGCAACGCTTGTCCGCTAACTTTAACCTCGTTTAAAAATCGCTGATTTAACACCAGTTCTTGTTTACCCACATTTAACTTCTGACCCGCAGTAAGTTTAATTTCTTTAGATTGAAAAGCTTCATAGCCTACAAATTGTATCTTAAGAAAGTAAGTTCCAGCATTTAACTGTGAAAATCTGAACTTCCCGTTACTATCAGCAACCTGACCGTTGACCAAACTTTTTTCGGCAAATCGGTATAGCGAAACACTGGCAAATTCTAATGGGGCATTTATGGATTTATCGTAAGTAACACCCTCTATGGATGCGTTTTGTGCTAAGACATGAAAGGACAGAAAGGACAACAATAAGGTACTTATAAATTTCATAATTGGATCTTGTTTTTTTGTCAGGTGCAAGTATAGTGGATTTTTTGAGACCAGTATTGTACAATTAACTGATTGTATTGTATATTTTATGTCTTCAACAGTTTGCGATATTCCCCTGGTGTTATCTTCGAGTTTGAAGCGAAAAATTTATTAAAATGGGAAGCGTCAGAAAAATTTAGTTCCATAGCAATTTCTTTCACAGACTTTTCTGTATGAGTAAGTAATACTTTTGCTTCCATAAAAATCCGTTGTTTAATGATCTCGTTTGCGGTATTTCCTAAAAATCTTTTGCTAAGCTCATTAAGCTTATTTGAGC
>DASSWV010000214.1:0-2449 GCA_035704545.1 Pelobium sp. | reverse complement strand
TGGAACATCACCCAAATACTCACTCATTATTGAAGAATCACAAAAAAATTGAACTGACCATATTGGAAAATCGAATTTTGCTTTATTTCTTGAACCACAGAAACGCGGTAATCAGCAGAGACGACTTAATGATGGAAGTGTGGGGCTACAATTCTGATGTGAATACTCGTACCTTAGATATGCACATTGTTAGATTGCGCAAAAAAATAGAAACCAATCCGGACCGCCCTGATTTTTTACAAACAGTTAGAGGTGTGGGTTATCGTTTTAACGATGGATAAAAATGTTTTGTAAATCAACTTTCACTAATTTTTCTTTTCAGAATTTTTCTCTTACATTTGCAACCCCAACAGAATTTTAAAGAGGGATAGAAAGGTGGTATTTAACAAATGATTATTATCAATGTAAAAGATGGCGAATCAATTGACAGAGCGTTAAAACGTTTTAAAAAGAAATTCGAGAAAACTGGTGTTTTAAGAGAACTTCGCAGTCGTCAAGCTTACGAAAAGAAATCTGTAGCTAGAAGACTAGAAGTAAAGCATGCCATTTACGTTCAAGGAATGAACCAAGAAGCTTAGTCTTTTTAGATTAAACTCTGATTATATATTAACTATTTATGCATCTACAATTTTGTGGATGTGTAAGTAGTTTTTTAATTTTTGGCTTCCCCCAGCTACTGATTGATTTGTTGATGCCCTATTAGGATTGCCAATCTTCACTCTTTTAACATCAAGTTCGTACAATACGTAAACAATTTGTATATTCACTTTTTAACCTGATGTAGAGCAATTTTATGGTTTTAAGTGATTTTTTAAGTTATCTACAATATGAAAAAAGGTATTCTAGGCATACCCTCATTGCTTACGAAAATGACATCAGCCAATATCAAACTTTCTTAAATCAAACAGATAAAGTTTTTTCTACCGCTACCCATAAAGATATTCGTTTGTGGACTATTTCATTAATGGATGATCAGATTGAAGCTAGGTCTATCAACAGAAAAATCTCCAGTATTCGGTCTTTCTATAAGTACGCTTTAAAAGAAGGGCAGATTACCGAGAATCCAGTGTTGAAGGTGCAGAATCCTAAAACGGCAAAGAAACTTCCTGTTTTTATTAGCGAACAAAAGATGGATGCGCTTTTAGATAGTAATGAGTTTCCAGATACCTTTGAGGGAATTAGAGATAAGCTCGTTATTGAGTTGCTTTTTGCAACCGGGATTAGGTTAAACGAGTTAGTTACTTTAAAACAACATGATGTTTTGCCTGTTGAAAAAACAATTAAGGTTTTAGGGAAGCGGAATAAAGAACGGATTATCCCGTTAAACTTAACAGTTTCAAACTATTTAGCAGTTTACATAGAAGCAAAAAGGAAAGAAAACTTTGAATATGTGAGTGATTTTTTAATCATCACAACAAAAGGAGCACAGGCTTATCCAAAGTTAATATATCGTATAGTTAAAAAATATTTAGAAAGAATTTCAACACAAGCTAAAAAAAGTCCACATATTTTACGACATTCATTTGCAACAAGCCTGCTTAATAATGGGGCAGACATTAGTGCAATTAAAGACTTATTGGGTCATGCTAACCTAGCAGCAACGCAGGTTTACACACACAACTCAATAGAAAGGTTAAAATCAATTTATAAACAAGCTCATCCAAAAGCTTAAAAAAGGAGGAAAAATGAAAATTGGAATTCAAGCTATCCATTTCAATGCTGATCAGAAGTTATTGGCGTTCGTTCAAAAGAAAGTAGACAAGTTAGATTTGTTTTATGACCAGATTATTAGTGGGGAAGTTTACCTGAAGCTGAATAATGTTACAGAAGAGGCAAACAAAACAAGTGAGATAAAAATCATGATTCCGGGAAGCACTTTATTTGCAAAAGAAACCTGTAAAACTTTTGAAGAAGCTACAGATTTGGCTATCGAGTCGTTAAGAAAGCAGATTACTAAGCAGAAAGATAAAATCAAGTCGCATGAAAGCAATCATAAAGATTTGGTAAAAGAAATATAAAAAAGATAAGTTATTGGCTATTAGAAGCCTTTTATAAAAAAATCAATGATCCTGAAAAATCATTGATTTTTTTTTCAAAAAAATTTTGTTCGGATGTTAATTTTCGTAGTTTTGCAGTCCCTTAAGCAAACGACTTGTTAAAGGGTTAAAGAAGATAGTTCTTTAAAAAATTGAAATGCCTCCTTAGCTCAGCTGGTAGAGTCCCAATTTCTCGGGATAATCAGTAGGTCATCTGGTTCGTTGGAACATTGGATGAGAGGTACTGAAAAAATAATAATAGCCTCCTTAGCTCAGCTGGTAGAGTCCCGATTTCTCGGGATAATCAGTAGGTCATCTGGTTCGTTGGAACATTGGATGAGAGGTACTGAAAAAATAATAATAGCCTCCTTAGCTCAGCTGGTAGAGTCCCGATTTCTCGGGATAATCAGTAG
>DASSWV010000210.1:0-6151 GCA_035704545.1 Pelobium sp. | reverse complement strand
TTAGTTTTGTTGGTGTGTCTAAAACTTCGCCAGTGGGAGTAGTTTTTCCAACGTAATCTATTTTGATAGTTAGGTAAATTGCTCCCATTGGTTCAATTGCATCAATAGCCAAACCATCTTTTTTTAATTGGGTTAAACCGGCATAAAGACTATCTAAACTTGCTTTAACCTTCCCTTTAAACTCATTTAAAAATTGATCAACAGCCTGTTCGTTATCAATAAAATGACCCATTGCAACTTGTTCTGCTTTTGGTGCCCAAGCGCCCATGTGGCCAACAATTGCTTTCATTTTACTGATAATTGCAGCGGGACCAAATCCCCACCCTACTCTTACGCCAGTTGCGGCAAAACATTTTGAACTTCCGTCGATAAAAATAGTATAATCTCTTAACGCAGGAACTAGCGTTACCGGATCAACATGTTGATGATTGCCAAAAGTTAATTGCGAATAAATTTGATCGTAAAGAATATATAAAGGTTTTTCATCAGCCGCTCTTTGTTGATTTTCTTCCAGCACCAATTCGCAGATTTCTTTTAAACCATCGGCAGAAAACATGGTCCCTGTTGGGTTCAACGGAGAGCATAAGGCCAATAAAGTTGCACCTTTTAAATATGGCTTTAATTCTTTACCAGTTGGCATAAAGTTGTTTTCGGGAAGTGTGGGCACTGCAATTCCGTTTGCTCCTAAAAGATGTACATAATGGTTGTTGTTCCAAGATGGAGCAGGGTAAATCACAGTATCGCCAGCATCAATCAAAGCTAGATAAGTAGCGTAAATTAGAGGTCGGGATCCTCCGGAAATTAATACTTCGCTTTTAGCATCATAACTTAGTCCTAACCTTTTATCTATAAACTTCGAAACACTTTCTCTTAGAGACAAAACGCCATCTGCGGGAGGATAATTAGTTTGAAGCGCCGCATACGCCTTCACAATATGTTCCTCCAAAATTAATGGTATCGGAAATAATTTTGGGTCAAAGTCTCCGATGGTAAGGTTGGCTATTCCTATGCCCTTTGCCTTCATTTCGTTAACCTCGCCTGCAATTTTAATGATTTCTGATCCTACTAAAGATTGTGCTAATGCTGATACTTTCATAAATTTTTGAATAATAACTCAAAGGTAAAAAAATTGGGATGTCTAAGTTTAGGGGTTTTTAATATCTACTTTAAAACAAAAACCGCTATTTTAGTAGCAAATTAAACAATTTAGAGATGAAAAAAACAATATTGTTCTTTCTTTTAATTTCGGTAATGAGCTTAAATGCAAAAGCGCAGGATAAAAAAGCAGAAGTAGAAAACGCCGTAACTTACTTAGTTAACGCTTTGATTAGTGGTCGTCAGGCAGATTTGGAATACATTGCACATGACAGTTTGAGCTATGGACACTCTAGCGGAAAAATGGAAAGCAAAACAGCTTTTGTACATAGTTTGGTAACCAATCAATCGGATTTTGTGACCATTGACATCACAAAACAAAACATTTACATTGATGGAAATACTGCAATTGTGAGGCACAATTTATTTGCAAAAACCAACGACAATGGCAACCCAGGAGAAGTTTATTTAGGAGTTATGTTGGTTTTTACCAAACAAGCTAATGGCGAGTGGAAATTATTGGCGAGACAGGCTTATAAAGTGTAATGGTCAATGGTCAATGGTCAATGGTCAATGGTCAATGGTCAATGGTCAATGGTCAATAAAAAAGGATTTATCTCGCGATAAATCCTTTTTTAGTTTTTTTCCTTAAGCCTTCGGCTTTCCAAAATTATTGTTTTAAAATCCAAGCGAATATTAGAGGCACTACAATGGTTGCATCTGATTCTACAATAAATTTTGGAGTATTGATATCTAATTTTCCCCAAGTGATTTTCTCGTTAGGAACTGCACCCGAATAAGAACCGTAGGAAGTGGTGGAATCAGAAATCTGGCAGAAGTAACTCCAGAAAGGGATATTTTCCATCTCCATATCCTGATAAAGCATTGGCACTACACAAATTGGGAAATCGCCGGCTATACCACCGCCAATCTGGAAAAAACCTACTCCTTTGCCCCCAGAATTTTTTGGATACCAATCTGCCAACCAAGCCATATACTCAATTCCGCTTTTCATGGTAGAAGCTTTTAATTTTCCTTTGATTACATAAGAAGTGAAAATATTTCCCATGGTTGAATCTTCCCAACCTGGCACTACAATAGGGATATTTTTTTCAGCCGCAGCCAACATCCAAGAGTTTTTGGGATCAATTTCATAGTATTGCTCCAAATCGCCACTTAAAAGCATCTTATACATAAATTCATGCGGAAAATATCGTTCTCCAGCAGTTTCTGCATCCGTCCATATTTTTTCGATGTGTTTTTGTAATCTTCTGAACGCCTCCTCTTCGGGGATACAAGTATCTGTAACTCGGTTATAATGGTTCTCTAACAAATCCCACTCATCCTGAGGGCTTAAATCCCGATAGTTTGGAACTCTTTTATAATGCGAGTGCGCTACCAAATTCATAATATCTTCTTCCAAGTTTGCACCTGTACAAGAAATGATAGAAACTTTATCTTGTCTGATCATCTCGGCCAACGAAATACCCAATTCTGCGGTACTCATTGCACCAGCTAGGGTAATCATCATCTTTCCGCCCTCATCTAAATGGGTTTCGTATCCTTTTGCGGCGTCCATTAATGCCGCTGCGTTAAAGTGCAAATAGTTTTTCTCGATAAACTGAGAAATTGGACCTCTCTGAGTACTCATAGTAATTTCTTTTTTTGCAAAAATAGGCTTTTACCTTGACGGAACGAAAAGCTTTGTTTTTTGGTGGCGATTAAAGCTTTATATTGCGCTTTTTAAACGGAAACTGAATGCCCTGCACCATAACTGACAATTATCATCGATGAAAAAGATATTTTACGTTTTACTACTTGTTCTCTTTTCATCACAACTTAGTGCGCAAAGAAAAATATTGAACAAAGTATTTTCAGACGATACCACTCGTCATAATAGTTTTTTACCCGTTCCATTGCTTGGATATTCGCAAGAAGCGGGCTTAACTTTAGGCGCCGCAGGCATTTACTCTTTTTATACCGATAAAAACGACCCAACTATTAAGGCTTCGCAAGCTTACGGCGTTGTTGGTTTTAGCACAAAAAAACGGGTGCAAATTAGCTTTAAAACAGATGTTTGGACATCTGGGAATAAATATCATTACATCGCGGAAGCTAAATTTTTGAACCAACCTTTTAACTTTTACGGAATTGGAAACGAAACTCTTTTGGCGGATGAGGACGACATCAATTTACGGCGGTTTAAGCTTAACGGCGAGTTAGAACGTGAAGTTGCAAAGCATTTTTATTTGGGCGGAGGCATTGAATACGAAAACCAGAAATTTACAGATAAGGAAGCCGGTGGGATTTATACCACCAACCCAAACTTTATTGACAGAGACGGCGGCCAGTTTATATTTTTTAAAGCCACTACTTTTTATGACTCGAGGGATAATGTTCCTTATCCGTCAAAAGGTTTATACGCTAGGCTACAATATAGTTATGCACCTAATTTCTTTGATTCGCCCAACTACACCGGCAGTTTAATTACTGCAGATTTAAGAAATTTTTACACCTTAACAAAATCGTTAAACTTTGCTGTAAACGCAACTTATGAAAGCTTGATCAGCAATAAAGCCATCCCATATTATAATTTAAGACAATTAGGAAACGACCAGTTTATGCGAGCTTATTATAGTGGAAGGTTTAGAGATGAAAACTTGATTACCTCGCAAGCAGAACTAAGGTTTAGGCCAATACCAAGGTTAGGTTTGGTTGCTTTTGGTGGCGCTGGTAAAGTTTTTGGCAAAAACAGCTTTAGTAACACCAGTTTTAAACCGACTTATGGACTGGGGGCTAGATTTTTCTTTGATTTAGAGAAAGGCTTGGCTTTAAGGCTTGATTATGCAATGGGAGAAAAACCTATTGGCGAAAAAAGAATTAGTGGCTTCTATATCTCCTTAGGGGAAGCTTTTTAACACAAAAACCCGACAGATTTAAACCTGTCGGGCTGCTTAATTAAAAATATTCGGAGATCTTATTTCCTTAAAGGATTCTCTTCCGGAATGTCGGTACCAATAAGCACTCCCCACTTTTTAAAATACTGGGTTCTATCAAAGGCAATCTTTAAAACAGCAATAATTGGTAAAGCCAAAAACATTCCGGCAATGCCAGCCAGATTTCCGGCAATTACAATTCCTACAATAGCCACCAAACTGTTGATCTGAACTTTTGAACCTACTATACGAGGCATCAATATATTATTATCTAAAAACTGAACTGCCGCAATCACAATTAAAACGGTAAATATTGGCCACAATTCTTGTGAGGAACTTATGGTTAGCATTACTCCTAAAATATTGCCGAAAAGCGCACCAATGTAAGGGATCAAGTTTAAAATTGCGAATAAAACCCCTATCAATAAAGCGTGTTTGATACCTATGGCCCAAAGAATACCGCCCAACAAAACCGTTATGTACGCAATTTGAATCAAAAGACCTATTAAATAACTCTGGATAATGCTTTCCATATCTTGAATTCCTTCTTTCACAACTGGCAAATCATCATCGCTAAACCACATGATGCAAAATTTCAACAACAAGTTTTTATAGGCTAAAATTAAATAAATGTATATAGGCAATAAACCAAAAAATATAAAAGCGCCAGAAACAGACCCTACAATACTACCGAGGATAGCGCCGGTACTATTCAGTAGCTTATTACTTTGTTCGCCGAGGAAATCCACCTGTTGCTTGGTAGAAAAGTGAGTAAAACCACTGATCCAATTACTTAAAGCATCTAAATGAATATTGATATTCTTTTTGATTTGAGGAAAATCATTTATCAAAATCTGGATTTGAGCAGAGAAAAACCAGACTAATCCGGCAACCACAATTAATAAAAAAAGGATAGGAATTAATATTGATAACGATTCTGGAACCTTCCTTTTAACTAAAAAACGTTGCACTGGCAAAAGCAACATACTTAAAAAAAAGGCTAAAAGTAGAGGCATTATAATGTTGCTGGCCACCATGATGATGTAGCCCAACAGAAATAAGCCTAAAAGTTCTAGCGATCTTTTGGCGGTTACAGGTAAAGTTCTCATTGATTTTGGTATAATTTCACAAATGAAGATACTATTGTTATGCCAATTCTTCAAAATACTTCAAGTATTTTCAATTGTATTGATTTATATGTTAAATATGAGAACCACAGAATTAAGGTTAATACATATATGATGAGAAATATGAAATTTGTAAAACCTAAAATACAGAAGGATGTGATGATAGTTTTTGGATGTTTTCTAAAACAATAGACCTCACTATTATAGTTTTTATGAATTTTCTATAATAAGAAAGTCCGTTATTATAGTTTTTGGATTTTTTCTAAAACAATAGACTCCACTATTATAGTTTTTTTGAATTTTCTATAATAAGGAAGCTCGTTATTATAGTTTAAATAGCCCCATTTAAAACCTAATCTTAAAATCTTGTTTGGCTTGTCCGCTTCTAAAAAAAACTAAGCCAATCCAAAATAGATCAATAGTGACGGTAACATCCGGATGAGCTTTTATATGATTCCACGCTTCCTCCATGCCTTTGCTCCAATAAATATCATCAAAAATAATAACAGAGTCTTGATGCACTTTGGGCAAGCATAAATTAAAATATTTTAGGGTTGCTTTTTTCCGGTGATTTCCGTCTATAAACACAAAATCGAGTTGGTCTTGTTGCTTAATTAATGCCGGTAAGGTATCATCAAAGTTGCCCACTTCTACTTTAATGTTTTTAAGTGAAAGTTTCTCCCAATTTTCTTCGGCAATAGCCGCTGTTTGTGGGCAACCTTCCATAGTAGTAATTGAGGCATCGGGCAAAGCTTCGGCAAAGTAAGCCGTGGTAACACCTAGGCAAGTCCCTAATTCTAATAGATTATTAGGTTTAAACTCTTTAGCCAACCGGTAAAGTAACTGAGCCAACTTTTTCGGTTTTAAGGCATTTTTTGCGATGGCTCTAACTTTTTTAACACTTTTGTTGTTTACATGTGAGCCAGCGCCTAAATCTGTTACAGAAATTGATCGAGGATCTTTTAATAAACTTTCTCTTAATTTTTCTACCTT
>DASSWV010000180.1:0-8670 GCA_035704545.1 Pelobium sp. | reverse complement strand
CAGGTAAACTGCAATTGACAGGCGATTTTAAGTTAAACCTAAAAAACGCTTTAAAAAACGGCGAAACGTTGGATTTTAATTACCGAGGATTACCTGCCCAATCGCAAGAGCTCAACTTAGCTTTTATTTATCCTTACCTTTTTAAAAGTCAACTTGGTGTAAGTACCAGCTTTCAGTTGTTTAAACGAGATAGTAGTTTTTTAAACCTGAATACCAAACTGGCTTTTGATTATAACTTTAACCTTACAAAAAAAATCAGTTTCTTTCTCGAAAACTTCAACGGAAACCAAGTTTCCAATAATCAAAGCGCCACCATCCCAAACAATGCAAATATCAATTCTGTTTTTTACGGGATAGCTTTGGCTTACATAAACTTGGATAACAAGCTTATACCTTTAAAAGGGGCAGATTTCAACCTACAGCTGTCTGCTGGGCAAAGAAAAATTACGCCCTCACAAGATTTTAACCCCGAAGATTTTTTTGAGCAAACAAAAAGTCAACAATTTAAATTTCAGGCAGATTTAAAGTATTATTTCAAACTTGGGACTAAGGCGGTGCTTTTTGCACACAATCATTCTGCAATTTTAACTGGCAAAAATGTTTTTGAAAACGAAGCATTTAGGATTGGGGGCTTTAAAACACTACGAGGTTTTGACGAGCAATCCATCAATGTAAATAGCTTTAGCATACAAACTACCGAGTTTAGGTATTTTGTAGAAAGAAATTCTTACTTAAACATTTTTTACGATCAAGCTTATATTTATCAGAACTTCATCAATCAAAAATCTACGGATTATCCCTTAGGAATTGGTGCAGGGATAACTTTCCAAACCAAAATTGGAATCACTTCTTTAAGCTATGCAATTGGTAAACAGAAAAATATTCCATTAGATTTGCAGAGAGGTAAAATCCACATTGGGATATTGAGCTACTTTTAGGTTTATGAAGAATTTAGTATTGATTTTTTCTTTATTGTTAATGAGTATTTCGGTATTGGGATTTCAGGCACAAGACTCTATACAAAACAAGGATACAGTTTCAAAAGCTGTATTTAAACCACGTATGATTATAGATTCTGCTGCGTTGGCTCGTAAAAATTTCATTAGAGACTCTATTACTTGGCATTACTTAAATCCAGATCCAAATAGGCCAAACCCTTATGTGGAAAAACTTCTAAAAGACAATATCACTACAGATCCATATTTACTGAGTTTACCCGAAAACATCAAAATAGTAAACAACCCTTACGGCGTTGGAACTTATATAAATAAATACCCAACTTGGCTTTTAGCAACTATACTGGTGCTGTTAACTATGTTTGGGATAGTTAGGGTGGTTTTTTCTACGGAGATAGCAAATCTTTTTAGAGCTTTTTTTGACAACAGGATTTTAAGCCAGATTGATAAGGAAGAGAATGTATTGATTACTTGGCAATTCGTTTTTCTTTACCTCATATTTTCATTTACAACAGGTTTGTTTATTTATTTATTGATGTACAAAACAAGTGTGTCCGCGACTGCCCTAGGCTTTGATTCATTCTTGTTTTTATCATTTGCGGCATTCATTTTTTTTGGATTAAAAATACTAACTATAAAATTTTTGGGTTTTTTGTTCGAAATTCAAAAGCTAACCAGAGAATACCTTAACATTATATATCTTACCTATATTAATTCCTTGTTTTTATTGTTACCACCCACCTTTATTTTAACGTTTATCGGTGTTAGTCATGGGCACTTGGTAATCTGGAGCTTTATAATTTTGTTTGCTGCAATAGTGGGTTTTCAATTACTTAGATTAACAAGTAAGATTTTATTGAACTATCAATTATCGAAGTTTTATTTATTTCTATATCTTTGCACCCTTGAAATTTGTCCCATATTATTGTTCGTAAAAACAATTGATGGTAGTTTATAGTGTTTATGGAATTTAATTTGGAAGATAGAAAAACTAAAGTTAAGAGTGTATTAGTAACCCTGCCAGAACCAGAAGGCGAAAAATCCCCGTATTACGATTTAGCATCATCTTTAAATCTTAAAATCGATTTTAGGTCTTTTATACATGTAGAAGGCGTTGCAGGTAAAGATATCAGAAAAGACAAAATTGACTTGGCAAATTTTGACTCTGTTATTTTAACGAGTAGAAATGCAGCTGATCATTATTTTAGAGTCTGCGAGGAAATGCGTTTTGATGTTCCTGCTGATATGAAATACTTTTGCTTGTCAGAGTCTATTGCATTATATCTTCAAAAATATATTCAGTACCGAAAGCGCAAAATATTTTTCGGTAAGCAAACCCCAAAAGATTTGGCAGATGTTTTGAAAAAACACGCATCAGATAAATTCTTGTATCCGTGTTCGGATGTAGCGGCAGAAGCAACAGAAACATTTTTGAAAAGCCAAGGAATTGATTTTACGCCAGCGGTATTATTTAAAACGGTAGTTTCGGATTTATCGGACTTGGCAGATGTGTTTTACGATATTATTGTGTTTTTTAGTCCGTCAAGCGTACAGTCGCTATATGTTAACTTTCCAGAGTTTCAACAGAAAAACACAAGAATAGCGGCTTTCGGAAAAACCACGCAACAGGCTATTATAGATAAAGGTTTGATTTTAGATATTCCAGCGCCAACTCCCGAAGCTCCTTCGATGACGATGGCGATAGAACAATACATTAAATCAGTAAAATAAGCGGTTTTTACAGAAATTTATTTAAGCGACTTATACAATAGTCGCTTTTTTTTTGAAACTTTATAAAATTGACTGCGTAATAAGGAGAAAATAAAAGTGTAACAAATACCCATTATTTGGTATTTGCATGGCGATTTGAATAGATTAACTTTGAAAATTAGCTGTGTCTTGTTTCTGTTTTACACAAAATAAAAATAGATTATTTGAAAATGTTGAATTTCTGTATATTACAAACGTTTTTTTACACAAGAAAAACACAATAAAACTTGAAGAGCACATGAGAAATTTATTCATATCTGGATTGATATTGATTAGTATTGCCTTTTTCAGCTGCGGTAGAGGTGACGGAAGAGGAGAGCTAATTGGTGTTAAATCCAAAACCGTTAAACAGGAGCTACCATATGGTATGGTATACATCCCCGCCGGTACCTTTGTTATGGGGCAGGTGGATCAAGATGTCACTATCTCTCAATTTCCACAAAATAAGCAAGTTACAATTTCTGCATTCTATATGGATGAGACAGAAATTTCAAACAGTGAGTACAAACAGTTTGTAAACTGGGTTAGGGATTCAATCGCCTTCAATCTTGTAGGGAAACCAAAAAAGTATTTATTGAAAGCTAAGGGCGGAAAAGAAAGCCCGTACATCAATTGGAAAGCAATGAATTCTGGAAAAGGAATGTGGGCTGATAAAACGTTGAAAGAGAAATTAGATCAAGCAATGTATTATTCAGGAACTTCAAAGTTCTTCAATAAAAAAGAATTAAAGGTTGAACAGTTGAAGTACGATTACGCTTGGATTGATTATAAAAAGGCCGCAGCTTACAGAGGTTTAAGAGATCCAAACTTAACTAAAGGCGCACCAACTGTTGAAAGAGATGAGTTTATTGTTAGAGAGGAAACCTATATCTATCCAGATACATTGGTTTGGATTTCTGATTTTACTTATGCTCAAAACGATCCGATGGCAAAAGGTTATTTCTCACACCCTTCATTTGCAAACTATCCGGTTGTAGGCGTTACTTGGGAGCAAGCGAAAGCATTTACTGTGTGGAGGTCAAGACTAAATGAATCATACAAAAATTCGAAGCAATTACCAGCTAGATTAGATTATGATTTGCCTACAGAAGCAGAATTCGAGTATGCTGCTAGAGGAGGAAGAGTTGCAACTAGCTATCCTTGGGGCGGTCCATATATCAGAAACGCAAAAGGATGTTTATTAGCCAACTTTAAACCTGGTAGAGGTAATTATATTGATGATGGTGGAGCTTTTACAGTTTATGTAAAATCATACTTCCCTAACGATTACGGTCTGTATAATATGGCCGGAAATGTTTCTGAATGGACAAGCTCTATTTATAGTGATGCGGCCTCAGCATATGTAAGCACCATTAACCCTTCATTTAACAAAGCAGTGCAAAAAGGGGATCCAGATTATAATAAAAAGCGAGTGGTAAAAGGTGGCTCTTGGAAAGATATTGGTTATTTCCTTCAAAACTCTGCTAAATCTTACGAATACCCAGATTCGGCCAGATCTTCTATTGGTTTTAGATGTGTTACTCCTTTCTTAGGCAGAGACATCAGAGATAAACCAAGTAAAATGAAACCTTAACTCATTCAAAACAAAAAACAAAATACAAGTCTAAATCCAAACTCTTAAAAATGGCAACAAAAAAACGATCTATCTTTACCTTAGATGCAATTATATCATGGGGCGCAACCGTAGTAATTATAGGAGCGATGGCGAAAATTCTCCACTGGCCTGGTGGCGAGTTAATTATTGGTGTCGGTTTAGCTACCGAAGCAGTTCTTTTCTTTATCATGGGATTTGTTCCTCCGCATAAAGACCCTAAATGGGAAAAAGTTTATCCACAGCTTTCTGAAGAGTTTGGAGGTGGTGAAATTGATATGTCGAAGCCGGTAAAGTTAAACGAGCTGGAAATCAAAGGCTCAGCAGGTGGTGGCGGTTTGCCAGATTTACAGATAGGTGACGATGCTATCGCAAAAATAAAAGCCGGATTAGATAATTTCACCAATAAAGTTGGTGCAATATCAAATGCAGCAGATGCTTCTATCGCTACTGAAGATTTTGTGAACAATGTAAAAACTGCATCCGGAAAAGTAAGCGGACTTGGGGTAGCATTTGATCATGCAACAGCCGGTGTTTCCACCATCGCAATAGCAACAGAAGGAGCAAAAGAATACAATAACCAAATCAATAACTTAGGTAAAAATATCTCTGCGTTAAATGCAGTTTATGAGCTAGAGCTCCAAGACTCTAACGCTCACCTTAAGTCTATGAATAAGTTTTACGCAAATCTTTCTCAAACCATGGCTAATTTTAATGATTCTATGGACGATTCAAAGCAATTCAAGGATGAGGTTGCAAAACTCTCTAAAAACTTGTCGAGTTTGAATGCTGTTTATGGCAACATGCTCTCTGCAATGAACCAGCCAAGAGCATAATCATTAATATTTAATTTAAAAAAACGCTTTAAGAATTAAAATATGGCAGGCGGTAAGGAAACCCCAAGGCAGAAGATGATTGGTATTATGTACCTGGTGTTAATGGCAATGTTAGCACTAAACGTAAGTAATACCGTATTGGATGCCTTTAAAACGGTTAGAGATGGCTTAGAAAAAAGTAATGATAACATGGACGATCGTCTAAAGTTTATCATGAATCTTTTTAAGAATTATTACGATAACGCCCCTAAAAAGGCTGAAGAAAATTATAAGAAAGCACAGGAAGCCAAGAAAATTGGAGACGGTATAGTTGCGGAAATTGAAAAAGTTAAGCAGGAATTGATTACCATGACTGATGGCTTAATGGAAAACGGTGACTTAAAAAAGAGGGATGATCTAGGAATTTCTCATAAAGAGTTGGTAGAAGGTAAAAAAGGTGATGTATTGCAGAAGAAAATTGAAGAAGCTGCAAAAAAGTTGGCAGCTTTGATTGGTCAAAACCCACAAGCTATTGGTTTAGAGCTAGAATGGCCTAAAATAAACCCTAGTACCAAAGGAAAGCAAAGTTGGGCCGCTTATAACTTTGGCGAGGGCAAGCCATTAACTTCTACAATCACTTTGTTATCAAAGTTTCAGAATGATGCAAAAAATGCTGAGGCTTATGTAATTAATAAGCTGTACCAAGAAACAACAGGTGGTGGCGTAGTTGATTCTTACCGAGCGGTGGCTGTAGCTAAAAGCAGTTACATTTTAGCGGGGCAAACTTACGAGGCAGATGTGTTTTTAACGGCAGGAAGTTCAAGTATTCCAATTACGGCCACCGTTAACGGCTCTGTACTTCCTAACCAAGATGGAGTTGCGAAATATAAATCCGGAGGTACAAAAGAAGGCATCTATAAATGGACTGGTACAGTTTCTTTCAAAGATCCAACTACCGGTGAAATAAAATCATTTACCACTGATCCGATTGAGTACCAAGTTGCAAAACCATCTGCGGTAGTTTCGCCAGATAAAATGAACGTATTTTATAAAGGTGTTGCAAATCCAGTTTCTGTATCTGCTCCGGGTATCGCAAAAGAGAAATTGAAAGTGAGCATTTCTACAGGTTCTATTACAGGATCAAACGGGAATTATATCGTGAAAGTAAGTGGCGGTACAGAAGCAACCGTTACTGTTTCAGCAGAGATAGAAAAAGGTAAATCACAAGTTTTAGGTGCAACTAAGTTCAGAATTAAAGAAGTACCGGATCCAATTGCAACTTTTGCAGGTAAAGCATCTGGGCAGATTTCATCTTCAACAGCTAGATCAACGAGTCGTTTAGAAGCAGAATTAAAAAACTTTGATTTTGATTTAAAGTTCAGGGTAATCAGTTTTAACTTATTTATTACCCGTCCAAGACAAGACCCTTTATTTTATCAATCAAAAGAAGGAAGCTTTAGCGGGGCAATAAAACAGAACATGAGCAGTTTAAACCCTGGAGATATGTTAAGTTTCCAAAACATAGTAGTTGCCGGCGAGGACGGTACAACAAGAACCCTTGAAGGGGCAGTAAGTATATCAGTAGGTAGATAACATGAAAAAATTAAGCATTATTTCGTTATTAGTATGTGTTACTTTTAATCTTTTTGCACAAAAAGATTCGGATAAACCGAAAGTAATGCCTATTTATTCAATTTTTCAGAAATCTGAGGCGGTAAAAGCTGAAAGAGAGAAAGAGTTAGGTAAAGAGGAAGTAAATTGTGCTCCTGCATTGCCTAGGGTAAAAAGTGATGATGTTATTTTTGCGAAGAGGTTAACCAGAGATATTTATTTTGCAGATCCTGCCAACAGATACCTTACTCCTGTAGATACCAACAGAAATTTCTTGACGGTTTTGTTAAGAGGGATATCAGAGCAAAAAATTGAAGCTTACCAAGCTTGGAACCCAAGTACAGGACGAGTTGAAGAGTTAATCGATTACAACACACTATTAACCAAGACTGATGCTTCTGCTGGTTTAGGTTATCCCTTACAGTTTGCCGATCAGGAACTGCTGGCGAAATGTGGTTTAAGAATTGTTGAAGATTGGTATTTTGATACCAACAGGTCAGAGTTTAAATCTTTTATAATTGCCATTGGCTTAATTGTTCCAAGTTCCGCAGCAAGTTCTGCAAGTGTTCCTAAATTAAAAGATCCTAACGTTACGTTGGGTGAAGCGGGTGCGGATATGGTTGGTTTGTTTTATGTAAATTACCCTACCATCAGAAATTACATTTGTAAGTTCAACGTTTATCATCCAAACGAAAGAATCAGGTACAGCTTTGATGACGTATTTCAGTTAAGGTATTTTTCAAGCTTAATCATCGAAGAATCAAATCCGGATGGTTATAAGTTAGCGAACAGACCAGATCTAAAATCAGGTTTAGATAAGTTATTAGAAGCAGACAGGATCAAGAAATCTTTGATTCAGTATGAACAAAATATGTGGGAACACTAAAGAAGTTAAAAGTTAAAAGTTTAAAGTAAAAAGTATAAAGCTCTTCCTATTCGGAAGGGCTTTTTTGTTGGAAAAAGTTTTGTAAGGCTTTGGTTTGTTTGGTGTTGATCACTTTTAAAAGTTCAGCTTCGCTTGCTTCTTTTATTTTTCTGACTGATTTAAAATGTCTCAGCAAATTTTGAGCTGATGTTTTTCCGATACCTTCAATTAATTCGAGTTCGGTTTTTAATGTACCTTGATCTCTTTTTTTACGGTGAAAAGTAATTCCAAAACGGTGCGCTTCATCCCTTAATTGTTGAATAATTTTTAACGTTTCCGATTTTTTATCAAGGTACAAAGGAACTTGATCACCTGGGTAATATAGTTCTTCTAAGCGTTTCGCTATTCCAATGATGGCAACTTTACTGTAAATCCCCAATAATTTTAAACTCTTCACTGCGGATGAAAGCTGTCCTTTCCCACCATCTATCACAATAAGCTGAGGTAATGGCGCAGTTTCTTCTAGCATTCGTCTGTATCTTCTAAAAACAGCTTCCTCCATTGTCGCAAAATCATCCGGGCCTTCAACTGTTTTTACGTTAAAGTGGCGGTAGTCTTTTTTAGATGGTTTGGCATCTCTAAACACTACAATTGCAGAAACAGGATAATCGCCCTGGAAGTTAGAGTTATCAAAGCATTCAATATGTCTAGGTAACTCACTTAAACGCAGGTCTTTTTGCATCTGCATCAGCAAGCGTTCTGTTCTTAGCTCGGGATTAAGTTTTTCGTACTGTTCAAGTTTATCTTTTTTAAAGAAGAGTACATTTTTTAACGAAAGGTCTAAAAGTTTCTTCTTTTCGCCCTGTTTTGGGACGGTAAACTTTACGTTTTCATCCTCCAACTCCATCTCAAACGGAACAATAATTTCCTTAGAAGTACTCTCAAATTTTGAACGGAACTCTGAAATCGCTATCGATAATAATTCTTCGTTGGACTCGTCTAGTTTCTTTTTGATTTCGATGGTTTGCGTTTGGATGATGGTGCCATGCATCACTTTTAGGT
>DASSWV010000148.1:0-13032 GCA_035704545.1 Pelobium sp. | reverse complement strand
CAATCAAGAATGAAATTTCTCTCTATACTTTCCATCCTATTGTTTTTATCAACTTTGAGCTTTTCAAAAGTTAAGAAAGAAAAAGACATCGCTTACGCTACTAATGGGCCGGCAAACCTGTTAGATATTTATCATCAAAAGAATATCAAAACGCCGCAAGATGTCATCCTTTTTATTCACGGAGGATCGTGGAACAGTGGCAAAAAAAACACTTATTGGTTTTTAGGAAGAGCTTTTGCTAGAAAAGAGAAGGTAGCGGTAATTATCAATTATCCGCTTTCGCCAGATGCAAAATACCGAGAAATGGCAACTGATTGTGCTAAAGCCGTAGTTTGGGTAAAGCAAAACATCGCAAAATATGGTGGAAATCCGGATAGGATTTTTGTGATGGGACACTCTGCCGGCGGACATTTAGCGGCTTTGATTGATGCTGATCAAAGTTATTTTAACAAATTGGGGCAGTCAAATCCCATAAAAGGAGTAATCTTAAACGATCCATTTGGTTTAGATATTCAGCAATATTTAGAACTACAAATCAACACTGGCGATAAACACGTCCCCGGATTTTTAAAGGTATTCACTACTGATCCTGAGGAGTGGAAAAAAGCTTCTCCTTTCAATAAAATTGCGAATATCACAAATCCGTATTTGATGTATGTTGGAGAAAAAACTTTTGAGTCGATTAAGTTACAAACACCAGCTTTCAACAAGGAGATGTTAAAACAAGGAAAGCAGGCGAGCTTAACAGTAATAAAAGGCAAAAAACATATCGGGATGATCACACAGATGATTTTTGGATGCAATAAACTTTACGATGAAATAATAGGTTTTACAGATAGTAATTAGCAGATTACTTAAACAATTTGTCTTTAGCTTTACTCAGCTCTAATAATTTTTGTAGTTTTAGGGTAAAGCCAAAAAATCTACGCCATGAAATGGTCTCTAATGTTCAAAGAAAAAATGAAAGCAGCCATTATTTTGGTTGTTTTAATGGTTGGAATCATCGTGAGCAATCTATTAGAAAAACGAATTACAAGTAAGAACGACTTTACTGTTTCCTCCATTTTTGAAGATCGATTGCAACCATCAATATACCTTTACGAAATGCGAACGCTTAACGAGCAACGTCAGTTTGTTTTAGAGGAATATCTTCATGCTAGTGATTTGGAAGATATAAACCGATTGGAAGATAAGATGCAGTCTATTCACCAAAGCTTTGATGATTTATTGATTAAGTATAAGGCGACTTTTTTGGTCGATGAAGAACAGAATATGCTCAACGAACTCAATAGCAGCTTAAAAAGTTTCGATAGTACTTTTGTTGCAATTGATCTATCTCAACAAAAAGAAGAGGTTGTAAAAGCTACTAAAAATAGTATTGTGGAAATTAACGACCACTTGGGAAAACTTAATAAATTACAGAGCAAAGTAGGCAGGCAATTATTGGTAGATTATAAAAAAGATACGTACTATAGTAGTTTTTTAAACACTTTTCAAATATTGTTATCTGTTTTAATTGGGGTAATTATTTTAAATATGGTGGCAAATTCACGGTTGTTGAATAAAAATGATCAAAAAATTAATCTGAATTAAGCTGGGTTAAAACTTGCGATAAATTCACTCCCCGTACCAAGTTCGGTGATTAATCTGATTGTACCACCTTGTGCTTCTACAAATTCCTTACTGATTGATAGGCCTAAACCCGTACCTGTTTTTCTGGTGCCAGGCACTCGGAAATAGCGCTCAAATATTTTGTCCTGATATTCAGGTGCGATACCTTGACCACTATCCTTTACAGAAATTTCAATGATATTTTTTTGTTTCTTCAGTGAAATCACGATGACAGAATCATCATAAGAATAACGTATTGCGTTAGAAATTAAATTAGTAAGTACCCAAGCTGTTTTTTCACTATCCATCATTGCCATTAGGTTTTCTTCGGCAATTATTTCAAATTTGATATTTCGTGATTCTGCAATTGTGCGGTTAGTTTCTACCGCATAATTGATGATTTTAATTGGATCAACAGCATGCAAAGCTATTTTTATTGAACCGCTTTCTACCTGTGTCATGTTCAACAATTCACTCGTAATTTTTAAAATACGTTCAGCATCCTCGTCAATGCTGGTAATTAATTGCTGTTGGTCTTTGTTTAAATCGCCGGTACTTTTATTCTCCAATAATTGCAGACTCATTCTGATAGCTGCAACGGGTGTTTTTAATTCATGAGAAACGTTAGCAATAAAGTTGGTTTTGGCGAAATCCAGTTCCTTAAAAGGAGTGACGTTTTTCAGCATAATTACTTTTCCGTTTGGCACCGCTAATTTCTCTCCGGTAGGAATCATGCTAATAGGTAAAAACTCTTTCTCAAAATAGCTCTCTTTGCCATCTACAAAAATCTTTAACGTTTTACTTTGAGCCGTTTTTTGCGAAATAATCACTTTTAAAAGGTCGTTTTTTTCTGCTAGGTAGTTGATTTCTTCACCCAATAATTCAGATTTACTTAAACCAAGTATGTTTTCTGCCGAAGTATTGGCAAACAAGATTTTACCTGTTTCATCCCCAAAAATAGTGTAGGATAGTTTTTTACGATTTAGCACAAAGCCTAATGCAAAAATCAAAGCCATTGGAATAAGTACGATAGATATGGTTTCTACCATATTGGTAAGGTAGTTTGGGTTTTCTAATGGGTGTGCAGAGTTGACACCGAAAAAACCACCTCCGTTTGTTCCTAACTGCTTAATCGCAATAAAACCAGCTGCTGGGCCACGACTTACCATTTGGGTATCGCCTTGCATGGTAATAATGGTTTCCTTTCCTTCAAAAGTCATCGGTACACCGTTGAATACATAAATTAGCGCCGCGATTAAAGCAACCGGAAATAAAATTCTAGTGCAAGTTCTTACAAAATAGCTGTAGAAATTCCCTAAGTCTTCTTTGGCATCCTTTTTCATGGCGTTGAACACGATTGCACAAATTGCAATTCCTGTTGCTGCGCTTATAAACTGCCACAACATTAAAGTCATTTGACCTAGATAGGAGAGACCACTTTCCCCACTGTAATGTTGCAAGTTGGTGTTGGTAACAAAGCTTACAGTGGTGTTAAAGGCTAAGTCTGCACTCATAGATGGGTTAGCATCTGGGTTTAACGGCAACCAGCCCATGTTGCTTAACACAAACAAGGAAATCAAAAACCAAACAAAGTTGATGGTTAATAAAACTACCAAATTTTGTTTCCAAGTCATTGGTCGGTTTTTATTGATGTCTGCGAGTTTAAAAAACAGGTTATCTAAACCATTAAATACGTTGCTGATGCTTTTTTTATCGTATTCAAATACACCAGCAATGTACTTTCCTAAGGGAATTGCCAGCAACACCAGCAATCCGTACATTAAAATAATTCCTAAAATTTCCGTATCCATTTTTATAAAAAGCAAGTGTTAAACAAATAAATACAAACATCATAAACCGCATAAATTATTGCGAATATGATTACGAAAAGCAAAATCTCTGAGATGATACTTTTATTGATGGGGTGTGTTTTCATTTTCTTTTTTTTAAAAATTTTCGGGTTTCAGCAGTACATAGCACATGTAAACAAAAACCGCAATTGCGATGATAAATAGGTACAACATGATTTAGATGTTTTGAAAAAAGTTGATGGATAAATAGAATACGCCGTACAGCAAATTCCGAGGGCGAGCACAATGAGAATTTCCATTTTTTTAAATATTTGTATTTGCCAGCATCATTACAATCAGCAAACCGAAACAAATTAAAATTCTTTAACTATCTGAAAATCAAATATTATACGCTTTTTACGAGAAAGGTGTAAAAAAGAAAACCCTTTCGTTTTGAAAGGGTGGATACTATCGTTTTGATAGGGTAGGGCTTTTAGCGGAGCTGATATTCTTCCAGTTTTCGGTAGAGGGTGGTTAGCGCAATGTTGAGTAATCTTGCGGTTTCTGTCTTATTGTTTTTGGTGTGCTTCAGTACTTTTTCAATGTGTTTCTTTTCTGCACTTGCCAGTTCAAAATCTGATAGTTCTTTTTGCTGTTGAGTGTTGAAATTTGGCGGAAGTTCGTCTAAAGTAACCAAGTTGGAATCGGTTAAAATGACGGCTCTTTCTATGGTGTTTTTTAGTTCCCTGATATTTCCATTCCAGTGATGATTTCCCAGCGCATTTAAGGTTTGCGTATCGAAACTTTTAATTTGTTTTTTGGCTCGCACAGTAAAAGTATTTAAAAAGCTATTGGCCAACTCAGCAATATCTTCTTTACGTTCCCTTAAGGGAGGAAGATGGATGATGAAAACTGATAATCTGTAATAAATATCTTCTCTAAAATTTCCGTTTTTAACTTCTTGTTGTAAATCTCGGTTGGTCGCAGAAATAATTCGGACATCAACTTTGGTTATTTTGCTGTCGCCAATTTTAATGAGTTCGCCGCTTTCTAAAATACGTAGTAATTTAGCTTGTAGGTCAAGATGTAACTCTCCAACTTCATCTAAAAAAATTGTTCCATTATTCGCTTCTTCAAATAAGCCTTTCTTATCTTTTTGTGCTCCAGTAAATGCTCCCGCTTTATGCCCAAACAATTCGCTTTCTAATAATTCTTTAGAAAAAGCCGCACAATTTATGGCAATGAAGTTTTGTTTTTTCCGGTCACTAGCATGGTGAATTGCATTGGCGAAAATTTCTTTTCCTGTTCCGGTTTCCCCACTTAAAAAAACGGAGGTATCAGTACTTGCTACCTTTTTTGCTAACGCAATTGCTTTTTTTATTTGAGCTGATTTCCCTAAGATTTGCTCAAACGAGCCGATATTCAAATTGGCATCTGAAATATGCAAAGGCTTACTTTTCAGAGCTTTTTCACAAGCTTTCGCCAAAAGCGGAAGTATCTTTTTATTATCATCGCCTTTGGTAATGTAATCAAAAGCACCATTTTTTATCGCTTGTACACCGTCCGGAATGTTTCCGTAAGCAGTTAATAAAATAATTTCAATATGTGGATAATCGGTTTTTATTTTTTCAGCCAAACTTACACCATTGCCATCTGGTAATTTTACGTCGCAAAGCACAACATCAATAACTTCCTTTGCTAGTAATTGTAAACCTTCCTTAACATCCCGAGCCTCCTTTACCTCGTAGCCTTCCAACTTCACAATCCGACCAAGTAAATTCCTTAGCTTTTCTTCGTCATCAATAATTAATATTTTTGCTGGCATTTGGTAGTTCTTTGCTTTGAGTTGAGATATCGCAAATATAAAAAGATATTAACCGCTTAATTAGAAGGGCGACAAAAATCAGGATTTAAATTTCATTTTAAATCAACTTTAATTTTTTAGATATTTAAAAAATTGCCATATTTGCTACACAAAAAATGAGAAATTTAAATATAAATACAATTTGGTGGTGGCATTACGAAAATTCGTAAGGCAAACCATATTTTTATATTTTACAACAAGATACATAAAAGGGTTGCCAGTGGTAACCCTTTTTTTATGAAATAAATCACAAAAAATGAAAGCGATTTTAAATCACTTATTTGAGCACAAGACATTCAGTAGGGAAGAATCAAAGAAAATATTGACCAGCATATCTTCCGGACAGTACAATGCATCGCAAATGGCTGCTTTTATGACGGCTTACAGTATGCGTAACATTACCGTTGATGAACTTCAAGGGTTTAGAGAGGCTATGTTAGAACTTTGTTTGCCTATCAATTTAAATTCAGATTTTAATTTGGTTGATCTGTGTGGAACCGGTGGCGACGGAAAAGACACTTTTAATATTTCCACTTTAGCATCTTTTGTTGTTGCTGGTGCTGGATACCATGTGGCAAAACATGGTAATTATGGCGTTTCTTCTGGCTGTGGCTCCTCAAATGTGATGGAGTTTTTGGGTTACTCTTTTACCAAAAACGAAGACTTGTTAAAGCAATCTTTAGATAAAGCAGGGATTTGCTTTCTACACGCACCACTTTTTCATCCGGCTATGAAAAATGTGGCCCCAATCCGCAGGGAGCTGGGTGTTAAAACCTTTTTTAATATGTTGGGCCCAATGTCAAATCCTGCTAAGCCTCAAAATCAGTTGGTTGGAGTTTTTAGTTTAGAGCTTGCCCGACTTTACGCTTATTTATATCAAAATTCGGAAAGCAATTACACCATTCTTCATGCTTTGGAAGGTTATGATGAAGTTTCCCTGACCTGCAATTTTAAAACTTTTTCAAACAAAGGCGAAAAAATGAATGAACTAAGCAGCTTAGGTTTCGAGAAAATAGATGCTGATACTATTAAGGGAGGCTCAACTGTAGAAGATTCGGCTAAAATATTTAAAAATGTTTTAGATGGCAACGCAACAACTAACCAAAATAATGTAGTGCTATGCAATGCGGCATTAGCCATACAAACAGTAAATCCAGAAAAATCTTTTGCAGACTGTTTTTATGAGGCTGAACAAGCTTTGCTATCTGGTGCGGCAAAAAGATCTTTCACTCAATTATTGGAAGTAAAATAATGTGCGATTTAAAAATCAAAGTTTGTGGAATGAAAATTCCTGAAAACATTGAGGCTGTATCGGGCTTAAATCCCGATTTTATGGGTTTTATATTTTATCCGCCTTCCAAACGATTTATTGGATTGGATTTTGAAGTTAATCATTTAAAAGCTGTAAATAAAAACATCATTAAAACGGGTGTTTTTGTAAATGCAACCACGGACGAGGTACTGGAATTTGGAAAGCTTTACGGAATGCAAGCCATCCAGCTTCACGGAAACGAAAGTCCTGAGCTTTGTCAGCAGATAAAAAATGCAGGATTTTTTACAATAAAAGCTTTTGGTGTGGATGATGGCTTTGATTTTACACTGCTTAATCCGTATCAAGATAAGGTAGATTTATTTTTATTCGATACCAAAACTGACCAACACGGTGGCAGCGGTAAAACGTTTAATTGGCAAATATTGGCGAATTATAAACTGGAAAAACCGTTTATGTTAAGCGGAGGCATTAGTTTGGGAAACTTAGAAGAAGTTTTGAAATTAGCACATCCATACTTTTACGGAATAGATATAAATTCAAAGTTTGAGCTAGAGCCCGGGTTAAAAGACATCGGAAAGCTGGAAACAGCGTTTAAAACATTAAAAAGATAAAAGATGAATTATAAAATTGATGAAAAAGGTTATTATGGCGATTTTGGAGGTGCTTACATCCCCGAAATGTTATACCCAAACGTGGAGGAATTACGAAGTAAATATTTGGATATTATTGCACTTCCGGAGTTTAAAGAGGAGTTTGAATCTTTGTTAAAAGATTATGTCGGCCGTCCGTCTCCTCTTTTTTTGGCTAAGCGATTATCTGAAAAGTACGGCGCTCAAATTTATTTGAAGCGTGAAGATTTAAACCATACCGGTGCACATAAAATCAATAATACCATTGGGCAAATAATTCTTGCAGAAAAACTAGGTAAAAAACGGATTATCGCGGAGACTGGTGCTGGCCAGCATGGTGTAGCAACAGCAACTGTTTGCGCACTTAAAGGGTTGGAATGCGTGGTTTACATGGGAGAAGTTGATATTGAACGACAAGCGCCAAACGTAGCTAGAATGAAAATGATGGGAGCGAAGGTTGTTCCGGCTACATCAGGAAGTAAAACACTAAAAGATGCAACCAACGAAGCCATGCGTGACTGGATCAACAACCCAGAAGATACGCACTACATTATTGGTTCCGTAGTTGGTCCGCATCCGTATCCAGAAATGGTTTCACTTTTCCAGTCCATCATTTCAGAAGAAACCAAAAAACAATTAATAGAACACACTGGTAATGATCAGCCGGATTATGTTTTAGCTTGTGTAGGTGGCGGAAGCAATGCCATGGGTATGTTTTACCACTTTTTAGATGATGAAAAAGTAAAATTGATTGCAGCAGAAGCAGCCGGCTTGGGCGTAAATTCAGGGCATTCTGCAGCAACTTCTATACTAGGAAAAGAAGGAGTGTTACACGGTTGTCGAACCATTTTAATGCAGACTGATGATGGGCAAGTAATAGAACCATACTCAATTTCTGCTGGTTTGGATTACCCTGGGATTGGTCCTCAACATGCTCATCTGAGCAAAGTTAAACGTGTAGAATATGTAAGTATTACAGATGACGAAGCCATGGAGGCTAGTTTATTATTGGCTAAAATGGAAGGTATTATTCCAGCGATTGAATCGGCCCACGCATTGGCGCAATTGGAGAAAATGACTTTCAAAAAAGATGATGTAGTGGTAGTTTGCCTTTCCGGAAGAGGGGATAAAGACTTAGCCACTTTTATGAAATATTTTAATTTGTAATGGAGGTGTAAGGGAAAAGGCGTGAGGTATAAGGGCTGGACGAATTAAATTTGGCTCTCGATTTTGAACCTCAAACCTCAAACCCTAAACCCTAAACCTAAAACAATGAACAGACTAAACAAACTCTTCGCAGAGAAAAAGAAAAATATATTATCCATTTACTATACAGCTGGTTACCCAGAAGTTGGCGCAACTTTAAAAATTGCGCAAGCTTTAGAAAAAGCAGGTGCTGATTTTTTAGAAATTGGTTTCCCTTATTCAGACCCTGTTGCAGACGGACCCGCAATTCAACACAGTTCGCAAGTTGCCATCGAAAATGGAATGACCTTGAAAGTTCTTTTTCAGCAACTTAAGGATTTGCGCCCGGCATTAAGTATCCCGGTTTTGTTGATGGGCTACGTAAACCCCATGTTGCAGTACGGGGTCGCTAATTTTTGTAGGGATGCCGCAGATGCAGGCGTGGATGGTATTATTGTTCCGGATTTACCTTTGTACGAATATGAGGAATTGTATAAAGACGAATTTATTAAAAATGGGTTAAGTAACATCTTTTTGGTTACCCCGCATACTTCTGAAGAGCGTATTCGTAAAATTGATGAGCTGTCTAACGGTTTTATATATCTTTTATCTTCGGCTTCAACTACTGGGAAAGATTTAGATCAATCAGATAAAATTGGCAAATATTACGAAAGAGTAAAAGCGATGAATCTTAAAAACCCGTTAATCATTGGTTTCGGTATATCTGATAAAGCAAGTTTCGACCGGGCAAATAAGTATGTTGATGGTGCAATTATGGGAACTGCCTTTGTTAAAACCATCGGTAATAAAGAAGATTACCTTTCGCACATTCCATCGTTTATCAGCAAGATAAAAGGAGCTTAATCCTTTTATCTTGTTTTAAGGCATCAAAGGCTCAGACTTAACTTAGCCGTTAAAAACAAATTATGTTCTTTGCTACGGGTAAAGTCTGAAAAACGATATTGTGTTCCGATAGTTAATTCTGTAGCTGAAAACAGTTCCCAATCTGCTTCAATAACTAATCGTTCTTCAAGTTCTGTTTGATTTGCTCTGCTTGCTTCTACAGCAAATTCGTTAGAAAAAGTTAAGACATCGCAGAAATTTTTAGGTTCTATGCTTATTCCTGTTTTGTAGCGTAGCCTAAATATGGTAGAGGAAGCATAAAATCTTTCCTCTATACGTATCCTGTGTTCAAATAGCGATTCTTTACGCCTCTTCCATTCGTATTGTTGATGTAAACGAAGTTCATCCTCCTCGTTCCCATCGGCTTCCATGCGGTACCTTATGCCAAAACCGGCTTCCTGGTTTTCTGAAATTTGTAAACTAGTGAAATTTAAAACTTCAACATGGATAGCTTTCAGCACAAACTCATCGTTTAGGTAGGCAAAGTTTCGATTTTCAATATCAATGGCCTGATTGATTTTCTCGCTCAGCTGGTAGTTTATTGATAAAGTAGGCATCAGATAGCCGTTAAAATCGTGTTGTGCAAAGGCAGACTCTTTATTGAATACGAAAAAGACGATAGCTAAAAAGATTCTGAAAATTCTCATTATTTAAAATATCAAAAGAAAAAAGACCTCATGAATAGGTCTTAATAGGTGAGTTAATTCAAATTAGTCTGCTAGATTGCTGATAATTTTGCTGTTATTATCAAAAATAAGCGTCCGCTCATTAAGCCATCCTTTTTCAATCTCCACTTCGTAAGATGTTTTATTATTCCATTTAGTCATCTCCACTTTATCTATCTTATAATCTGGATATTTGCTTTTTACCATTTCTGCTAAATTGGCAGGCAACGATTTTGGGTCTACCTCTTTTTCTTCTTTTACAATTTTACCATTGGCATCATAGGTAATTTCATGATCAAACTTTCCCAAATCAAACTCCACTTTGTAATAAGAAGCTTCCATTTCCCATTCCACATCTTTTGCCTGTGGATAATTTTTTTGAAAGTCTGTGCTTATTTTAGCCGGAACCTGTGCAATAGTTAAGTCTTGTGCGTTAACTCCAAAGTTTAACAAAGCCATAACGGCTGTTATTTGTAATGTTTTCATAACTTCTTTATTTAATTTATTCAAAGAAACTATGAGAACCTGTAATCAATTGGGAATGCGAATTTTATTGGCTTAAACGCTGTATAAACGAATCATTTCTTCGCTCACTTCAACACCTTTACCGTTTTTTAAATCAATCATTACAAAATCAAACCAACCG
This sequence comes from Pelobium sp., assembly GCA_035704545.1. GTDB lineage: Bacteria > Bacteroidota > Bacteroidia > Sphingobacteriales > Sphingobacteriaceae > Pseudopedobacter. The sequence continues at coordinate 2,466 of DASSWV010000148.1, read as the reverse complement.
GTGGTACTTGTTTTTTTAGTTTTAAGATTGCTGATTTCGAACGTTACTCTGCAACCTTTTTTATTAATGGATATAATTCCAGTTTCTACCGAAAACTGATCTCCTAAACTTAAAGGTCTTTTGTAATCTATCTGCACAGTTTTTACCACCCACCCGTAGCCCATTTCTAGGAATTTTTCCATCGGCATTCCGTAAAATAGCTCCATCTGTTCATAACGGGCGGCCAAAACGTAATCTAAATAAATACTGTTGTGAACATGGTTAAACATGTCAATATCGTCCGGACGAACTTTGTGTGTAGTGGTAAAACGAGCGTATTTTTTATCAGTCATTTCGTTAAATTCGATTTTTATCAGCGATATTCTTCTTCTGTACTTCCTTACGGAAGAAGGATCAAGAATGAGGATTTACTTTCAGCTTTTCTTTAATATAATTGTAATTCCACTTCTCAAATTTGGCGGAATAATATTTTTAAATGTTCTGTAAATTTTTGATGTGAAGGACGGGTACTCAAAATACTCCTCCATAATTATTTTTTCTACACTAAAGCCTGTTTCTTGGGCTAATTGTTTGAGTTCTTGTGGAGTGTACTCTCTGTAATGCCCAGGGTTGTTTAAGTTTTCGCGAGGAACTTCAAAAGGGTTTTTTCCTAAAAGCATCAACAGTCTTTTTCTTAACGATACAGCATTTGGAGTTTGGATAATTAAAAATCCGTTAGGTATTAACAGTTTCTCGAAGTTTTGAAAAAGCTTTTTAGGCGATGTGTAAAGATGCTCTATCACTTCGCCACAAACTATCAAGTCAAATTTTTGATCAATACTTTGAGCTTCGAAAAAGTTTAAATCTTGTTTAATAAATTTGAGTTCTCTTAAAATATCATTGCTCGCTAAATGTCCACCTAAACTATTTTCAGCATCAAAACCCATTAAAGAAAGCTGATTTCCAAATTTATCATGTAATAATTCACTCAAAAACGAGGGACCCACATCTAAAACTGAATTAAATTTTTTGTTTTCCAGCCATTGTAAAATTACTCCAAAACGACTGCCATGGATAGCCAAATAAAGACCTTGCTCTTCATTTAAATCATACAGATTATTGAAATAAGATAAAATTTGGTTTTTCGTCATCAAAGGAAATCGTTTATTCAATTATTTTCGAAATTATAAATTAATTGAATAGTAATCGATCTAAAACCCTGAAAGGCGAATTTAATAGCAGAATAATTTTAAAAAGAGAAGTCTGTGAAATTTAAAACAAGAAATTAACAAGAATTATTAGCTTTAAACTTTAATGCAACATGGTGTACCGTATTTTTTACTATCTCATAAAATTTACCTGCTACTTCTATTTTAAAAAAGTAAGAATATACAATCAAGAAAATCTCAACAATAAAAATCCTTTGATTATATGTGCAAACCATGGCAATTCTTTTATGGATGCTATTTTAATTGCCATTAACACTAAAAAAAAGTTGCATTTTTTAGTCAGAGCTGATGTTTTTAACACTCCGTTTAAGCGTTGGTTTTTTAGACAGCTGAATATGATGCCCATCTACAGAATTAGAGATGGGAGGGAAGCAATAAAAAAGAACGATAATGTTTTTTTAAAATGTAGAAAGATTTTGCAAAACAATGGTGCAGTTGTGATTTTTCCGGAGGGCAACTGTGTGGTAGAAAAACGTTTACGGACTTTTAAAACAGGTTTTGTTCATTTGGCTTTTAATACGCCATTACAAAATTTACAGGTTTTACCCATAGCTATAAACTACAGCCAACCAGATGAATTTTACACAGATGCAAGCTTACATTTTTTAGCGCCAATTGCTCTTGAGGATTTAAAAATCTTAACTCAAAATCAAGAGTTTGATTTCAACAAAATATTAATGCAAAGAACTCATGACGCCCTAAAAGCACAAATGGTTTGCATCCCATACAAAACATACGACGATTTTTTTGAAAATGTTTTAAAACTAAAAAGAAACTCGATGGTTTTGGACGATCAAAGTTTTATCACCAACCAAATTGAAACTGCTGAAAGTTTGCACCAACTGGGATTAAAAAATCCAGACCTCTTTGAACGAATAAAAAGTGACGTTTCAAATTACTTTAACCACTTAAACAAAACAGAAATTGACGACCAAACAGTAGCTTCAAAACCAATTTCTGTGCTAAAAATAGGTTGGCTTTTCCCTTTTTATTTTTCAGGTTATCTGCTCAATATAATTCCGTCTAATTTTTTAGAGAATATGGTTAATACAAAAATTAAAGAAAGACAATTTAAAAGCTCCGTACGGATGGTTTTATCGTTGTTCTTTTACACAATTTATATTTTATCGGTAAGCTATTTGCTGAATTTTGCTTTCTGTAATTACCTGTTTTCGATCACAATTACAGCAGGCCTCTTGTATATTTATTACGCAAGCTTTTACAGCTATAACATCTTTAAGCAACAACAAACGCCAAA
>DASSWV010000101.1:0-4979 GCA_035704545.1 Pelobium sp. | reverse complement strand
ACCTAAATCTGCGTGAAGCTTATCAAAAACGGGTTCACCCAAACCTACAGGGCAGTTTTTAATAAAACAAGTTACTTTTCCACCAATGGTATCGCCTTCTTTTCTAATGCTATCAATCAAATGAATCATTTCATCGGCAGTTTCTGAATCCGCACAACGCACAATATTGCTTTCACGGAGTTTTACAAATTCTTCCGCATCAGTAACTTCAACCAAAGGAGCATCAATAAAACCAACGCTACTTACGTGGGCTACTACATCAATCCCCAGTTGCTTTAAAAATAATTTTGCCAAAGCACCAGCTGCAACTCTTGCAGCAGTTTCACGGGCAGATGAACGTCCGCCACCGCGGTGGTCTCTAATGCCGTATTTACTTTGGTACGTAAAGTCTGCATGCGAAGGACGGAAAGTATCTTTATTATGATCGTAATCCTTTGATTTTTGATCTTCGTTTGGGATGATGATCGCGATTGGCGTTCCGGTGGTTTTACCCTCAAAAACTCCAGATAAAATCTGACAGGTATCAGATTCTTTCCTCTGCGTAGTAATTTTGGACTGCCCAGGTTTGCGTTTATCCAGTTCGTTCTGGATGAAATCTAAATCGACTTCAATATTTGACGGACAACCGTCGATAATTACACCAATAGCAGCGCCATGTGATTCGCCAAAAGTGGTAATTCTAAATATTTGCCCGAAGGAATTTCCTGCCATGTTTTTTTATTAAGTTATAAGTTTTAGGTTGTAAGTTTTAGGTAGCTTATTTTGAGTATATGTTTTATAACCTATTACCTACAACTTAAAACCTTATCCAACTGAAAAGCCTATCTTCTCAAAATCTTCCCAAAAATGAGGGTACGATTTTTCTACCACCATTGCTTCTTCAACAAGCACCTCATCAATAACAATTGCCAATGGTGCAAAAGCCATCGCCATCCGGTGATCTTCGTAGGTAGCAACGGTTAGTTTTTTTGGAATATGTAAACCCTCGCAGTTTAACTGATAAATATTTGCTTGTGTTTCAATTAATTTTACGCCAATCTTTGCCAATTCTGTTTGTAATGCAAAAATTCGGTCGGTTTCTTTAATTTTTAAAGTTTCTAAACCGGTAAAACTAAATTCTTTTCCTAAAGCGGCAGCAACTACGATAACCGTTTGAGCCAAATCTGGGCATTTTTTGAAATCTAAAAGTTGCGGTTTAATTTCCGTAGCCACTTTTTCAATCACAATCCCGTCCTCATTGTAAAAAGTATTGACACCAAACAAAGTCATGATTTCCGCAATGGCACTATCGCCCTGTAGGCTGTTTTTCTTTAAATTAGGAAGATGGATGATTGATTGATCTGAAAGCGCAGCAACACTGTACCAGTATGAAGCAGCGCTCCAATCTGGTTCAATAATTAAAGTAGTTTCGGAGAAATCTTGAGGCGAAATACTGATGGTGTGATCAATCCAAGAGTGTTCAATACCACATTGTTGCAACATGGTTAAAGTCATCTCTAAATAAGGACGCGAAGTCAACTCATCTAGGATCTCTAGGTCTAAACCTTCTGGCAAAGAACTACCTATCAGCAACAACGCAGTTAAAAACTGGGAGCTAATATCTCCTCTTATCGCAATGTGTTTGGTTTGCTGATGAAATGCGCCGTTAACCAAAACAGGAGGGAAGCCGTCGACTTCTTTGTAAGAAATATCCGCTCCCAAAGTTCTCAAAGCATCAACCAAAATACCAATCGGACGTTGTTTCATCCGTTCGGTACCCGTAATTTCTACTTTTTGACCACGTAAAGAAAGATAAGCCGTTAAAAAACGCATTGCAGTACCCGCTGGACCAACATTTACAACAGCGCTATTGTTTTTAATTTGCTGGTTGATGATGTTATCCAAAGTTACCGTATCTGCAGCGGAAGAAAGGTTTTTGATGTTGACTTTTCCTTCGCTTAATGCAGCTAAAACTAAGGCCCTATTGCTTTCGCTTTTCGAGCCGGTTAGTTCAATGGTTTCTTCTACTTTTAGGTTAGCTTTTTTAACGATGAATGATGCGCTCATTATCCTAAATCAGCTTTAGCGATATTCATAATTGCAGTTTGCTTACGGATTGATTCGCTGTGAATTAATTCTAAAACTTTCTCTGTAAAATCTTTTTCCAAGTTTAATGCAGCTCCAAAAGCGGTTCTTTTCTGTAGAATTTCATCCCAACGAGAAACCTGTAGAATAGTTACATCGTTATCTCTTTTATATTCGCCAATTTGCTCAACAATTTTCATTCTCTCGCCCAATTTTTGAAAAATCTGATCATCTAATGAATCAATTCTTTGTCTTAGCTCAGCTAATTTATCTTGGAAATCAGGATTTTCTGAATCTGCTTTACGTAAAATAAAACCGTCGATCATCTCGCTTAATGCCGCCGGAGTAACTTGTTGTTTAGCGTCTGTCCAGGCAACACTTGGGTCAATATGCGCTTCAATCATTAAACCTTGCATATCTAAATCCAAAGCTTTTTGCGAGATGAAAGGAATCAAATCACGAGAACCACAGATATGTGATGGATCGTTGAGGATTGGCAAATTAGGGACTAAAGTTTTTAAGTTGATGGCCAAATCCCACATTGGTTCGTTGCGGAAAGCAGATTTCTCGAAAGAAGAGAATCCACGGTGAATCGCAGCTAATTTTGTGATACCGGCTCCGTTAATTCTTTCCAAAGCGCCAACCCACAAAGATAAATCTGGGTTAATCGGGTTTTTAACCATTACTGGGATGTCAACACCTTTTAAAGCATCAGCAATTTCTTGTACAGTAAATGGGTTTACAGTTGAGCGAGCGCCAATCCAAAGAATATCAACTTTAGCTGCTAAAGCTTGTTCAACGTGTTTTGCATTTGCAACTTCAACAGCAATAGGGAAACCAGTTTCTGCTTTAGCTTTGTTTAACCACTCTAAACCGATAGCACCAATTCCTTCAAATTCTCCTGGGCGGGTTCTTGGTTTCCAGATACCAGCTCTTAAAACGTGTACCTTTCCGGTAGCTTTTAGTAAGCGAGCAGTTGCTAATAATTGTTCTTCTGTTTCTGCACTACATGGTCCAGAAATAATCAGTGGTCCGTCTGTAACCGGTGCCCAGTTACTTAATGGCTCTATGTTAAGGTTAAGTTTCATACGATTTTATTTAATGATTGAATTTTGAATGAGAGAATGATTGAATACAACTTAATTCTGAATGATTGAATTTTGAAGGATTGAATACATTTTAACGTTCTTAATATTTATTTTTTATTTAATTTTTACTCTTTATTTTTAGACCATTGACCATTGACCATTGACCATTGACCATTGACCATTGACCATTGACCATTGACCATTGACCATTGACCATTGGACTAACTAAACCCCATCATTCCTCAAATACTCTCCCATAATGCTAAAGTTAATCGTGTGTTTTACAATTCTACGGATGGCATCGTCGTAATTTTCTGCTTTGTTCCATTCAATGTCCACGTAAAAATTGTACTCGTTACGTTTGCCCAAAACCGGCATTGATTGTACTTTACTCATATTAATATCAAGTTCGGCTAAAATATTTAATACTTTAACCAAAGAACCAGCATCATTAGTTACTTGAAAACACAGTGAGGCTTTGTTTGCATGCTCAATTTCAACATGCTTATCCGTTAAGATTAAAAAGCGGGTGTAATTTTTTTTGTTCGATTCAATACTGCGTTCTAAAACGTTTAAGCCGTAAAGTTTTGCCGCTAAGTTGTTGGCAATTGCGGCGGTATCAGATAACTGCTCGTCGCTGATTTTTTTTGCACAAGCAGCAGTATCGCTACTTTCAACTACTTTTATTTTAGGGAATTCATCCAAAAAATCACCGCATTGGCGGATAGCAATAGGGTGGGAGGTTACTGTTTTAATATCCTCAAACTTTACTCCTGGCAATGCCATCAAGTGCAGTTTTATCGGCAAATAAACCTCACCAATAACTGGGAAGTTATATTCTCTAAGTAAAGAATAATTTGGCAATAAGCTTCCAGCAATACTGTTTTCAATGGCCATTACTACATAATCCGCTTCGCCGTTGGATAGTTTCTGAAAAGTTTGTTTAAAAGAATTGCACTCAATGGTTTCAATATCTTCCCCAAAAAACTTAAAAGCAGCTTCCTCGTGAAACGAAGCTTTAATTCCTTGTATGGCAACCCTCTTTTTTGTGCTCATTTTTTTGATAAAAAAAAACCCGGCTTGTTCGGCCGGGTTTTAAAGTTCTTATATAATTTAAGACATAGACACCCGGCTCTTATTTCTAAAATAAAAGTAACCGAAGTAATATGTAGTGTTAATGTTCATTTTCTGTTATAGTGAGGCAAATGTAAATAATATTTTTAATCTTTAATAATAAATTATTCTTTTTTCAAACTAAGCGGTAAATCCTTGATTAATCACAACAGAAAAGGAAAAGTGAATTATAAATATTTAATTGTTTGCGGACTTTTACAGCGATTGATAATAAGCTAAGCTTTCTCTAATCAAAGTTTCTTCCACAAAAATATCGAACTTGCAATTACCTATTTTATCAGGCAGAGAGAAACTTATTTTTCCAGATTGGTTTTTCTTATCTTGCTTCATGATATTTAAAAGCTCATTTTCGATGCCTGGTCTGATGTTATATTTGCCGTAATACTTTAAAAAAGTTTCTGTAATCACGGTCAGTTCCTTTTCAGACAACCCTACCAATTGAGTGGCTAAATAAGCCTCGCAAATCATTCCAATGGCAATTGCTTCGCCGTGTAGCAAGGAGTTTTTTTCGTTGGATAAAGACCAAGATTCAATTGCATGGCCAATGGTATGTCCGTAGTTGAGTGTTTTTCGTAAACCTTTTTCAAACGGATCTTCCGTAACAACATGGTTTTTTATTTCTACCGAACGATAGATGTGCTCTTCTGTTACCTCTCTTGCGTTTTCCAGTTGTATGATTTCCTCAAAAAATGC
>DASSWV010000054.1:0-5780 GCA_035704545.1 Pelobium sp. | reverse complement strand
TCTGAATAAATCTGAATAAAATTTGAGTCCTAAATCTGGATGATGTCCACCTTGCAAAAGCAATTGGTCACCTCCAAACTTAATGGTCTCCTCTATTTTTACTTTATAGCTTTCAATATCTGTTATGTAACTTTCCTCATGCCCTGGCCTTCTATAAAAATTACAGAATTTGCAGTTTGCGATACAAACGTTGGTGGTATTTACATTTCTATCAATTTGCCAAGTAACTTTTCCATGCGGTACCTGAATTTTTCTTAGTTCGTTGGCAACATACATTAACTCTGGAGTGGTGGCGTTATGGTAGAGGTGTAGGCCTTCTTCTAAGCTTAGAGATTCAAAGTTTAGTGCCCTGTTTAATAGCTCAGGAATATTCATATCCAAAAGTACAGCTAATTTTCAATTTTGTTTGCGTTGGTACACTCCATTTTAAAATGCTGACTATTTTTTGATGCTTAAACATTGAAGCAATTAAGTAGGAGAGAGGTTAAACATACTTTGCAATGATCATGAAAATTACGCTTACCAGGATAGCCAATATCCAAAACAAACGTTTTTCGTTGTTATTGTTTCCACCTTTAAAAGAGTAATGTCGTTGGTTTCCAAATAAATTCATAGCTTTTTTATTCGTGATGATAAGGTTCGCCTTTTAAAATTGTAAATGCTCTGTAAACCTGTTCTGCAAAAAACAACCTAATCATTTGATGAGAAAAAGTCATACGAGACAAAGAAAGCTTATAGTGTGCTCTTTGATAGATGGAATTGTCGAATCCGTAGGGGCCACCTATTAAAAAAACTAAGTTCTGTACGCTTCCAATCATTTTTTTATTTAATAAATCAGCAAAATGAGTAGAACTTAATTCTACGCCACGCTCATCCAAAACAATAACCTCATCTGTTGAACTAATGTTTTTTAAAAACAACTCTGCTTCTTTACTTTTTTGCTCGTCACGACTTAAGTTCTTGGTCTTCTTTAAATCGGGAATAATTTTTATCTCGAATTTAACATAATGCTTTAAACGGTTTAAATACCTACTTATTCCTTCAATAATGTAATCGTCATCCGTTTTTCCTATCGCTATCAGGGTAATTTTCATGGCTTTTGTATTAAAATATAATTGCTAGTAGTTATATCCTATCTGTAAATATAGCTTAGAGAACTAAGTGATGCAAATCTCATGCTTTAATAAAGGTGTGAAAGGTTTAGTGTATTTTTACAGAGCTGTTTACCTTCTTGCACCTTTGGTATAAATATTGGGCAAAATTGTAAATTGGGTGTATCAGAAAAAAGCACTTATTAAATAAAAAATAAATGGAATTTATAGACTACTACAGTGTATTAGGGGTTGCGAAAAATGCGTCTGAAGCTGACATAAAAAAAGCCTACAGAAAAATGGCCCGTAAATACCATCCAGATATCAATCCGAATAATAAAGAAGCCGATAAAAAGTTTAAAGAAGTAAATGAGGCCAATGAGGTGTTGAGTAAACCCGATAACAGGAAAAAGTACGATAAATATGGCGAAAATTGGAAACATGCTGATAAATATGATGAAGCTGAACGCCAGCAACAAAACTACCGAGGGAGCAGAGGTCGAGGTCAAAGCACTTACCAAGGCGGAGGCTTCGGTGATGCTGATTTTTCCGATTTTTTTGGATCTATGTTTGGTGGGGGCGGAGGCAGGCAATCCAAATTTAGAGGACAGGATTTTACCGCCGAACTAGAGCTGGATTTAAAAGAAGTTTATGAAACGCATCAAAGAACGCTGACTGTTAACGGTAAAAACATTAGGCTAACCATTCCTGCGGGTGTTGCGGATGGGCAAGTGATCAAAATAAAAGGTTATGGCGGAAAGGGTGCAAATGGCGGTATAAACGGCGATTTAAACATTAAGTTTTCTGTAAAAAATACTACTGCTTTTAAAAGAGACGGCAACAATTTATTGGCTTCTGCTGATTTAGACGTTTACACCGCAATGTTAGGCGGCAATATTACCGTGGATACTTTTGATGGGAAGGTAAAGTTAAAAGTAGCACCCGGAACAGAAAACGGTACAAAGGTAAAGTTGAAAGGGAAAGGTTTTCCGGTGTATAAAAAAGAAGGAGCTTTTGGTGATCTGATCATCACTTATCAGTTAACCATTCCTAAAAACTTGTCTAAAGAAGAAAAAGAATTGGTAGAGAAACTTGCTAAATATAGAAATCATGGTTAAAGAAAACTATATTCCACTGGCAACGCTTTGCACACATTACAAAGTTGAAATGGATTTCATTTTTGAGTTAAGTGAAAATGATTTATTGGAAATCACTTATTTGAAAACCGAGCCTTGTATACATCATGAACGCGTTATTTACTTGGAGAAAATGTTGCGCCTGCATCAAGATTTGCAAATTAACATCGCTGGTATTGATGCAGTTTTCAACTTATTGAATCAGGTTGAGGACTTGCAAGCTGAGGTTAATGAACTTAGAAATAGGTTGAAGGTTTTTGAGGATTAGTTTAGAAGAGATTCAGGATTTTGATATTTAGAAGATCAGATTTATGAGTGCTTCTGATTAAATGATCACATTAATGATTATAGTTTATAACAAAAAAGCCTAATCATTCCGATCAGGTTTTTTTGTTTATAAGGCTCATTGAAAAATCAATTAACCCTTACTTTGAGCCTTTAGCACTTTATTAAAAATTAAACCATGTCATTACCTCTTCTTTTGGAGGCATAGCAATTTCCAGCTTCATTTTTTTGCGGATTCCACCTAAATCGTTAAATACTTTATTGGGGTTGGCTGTCTTTAAATCTTCTGGCGTATTGATATTCATTTTACGCAACACCGGAACCCATTCTGCCGGAATTCCTAAAGCAACAAAGTCATCATCGCTGTAAACTTTAGCTTTCTTTTCTGCTCGCATTTGTGGGAAAAACAGCACTTCCTGAATGCTCTGCTGGTTGGTCATCATCATCACTAATCTATCGATACCAATGCCTAAACCAGATGTTGGAGGCATTCCGTATTCCAAAGCTCTAATAAAATCATCATCCATTACCATCGCTTCATCATCACCACGGGCAGCCAATTTCAACTGCTCTTCAAAACGCTCTTTCTGGTCGATTGCATCGTTTAATTCAGAATAGGCGTTAGCTATTTCTTTACCGTTAACAAAAAGCTCAAAACGTTCTACCAAGCCTTCTTTAGTACGGTGCTTTTTAGCCAAAGGGGTCATTTCAATAGGGTAGTCGGTAATATAAGTAGGCTGAATCAGTTCGTGTTCCACCTTTTCTCCAAAAATGGCGTCCACTAATTTCCCCTTACCCATGCTTGCATCAACTTGGATGTTCATGTCTGCACAAGTTTTTCTCAAACCTTCTTCATCCATTTCAGAAACATCAACTCCAGTATATTTTAAAATAGAATCATACATGGATAGTTTGGTGTAAGGACCTGCAAACTCAATGGTGTGTTCGCCAACTTGTACCGTTGATTTTCCGGTAGCAACAAGAGCGACTTTTTCCAAACATTCTTCCACCATGCCCATCATCCAAATATAATCTTTGTAGGCTACGTAAATTTCCATCGCAGTAAACTCCGGGTTGTGTGTACGGTCCATTCCTTCGTTCCTAAACATTTTACCGAACTCGTAAACACCATCAAAACCTGCAACAATCAGTCTTTTTAAATACAGCTCATTTGCTATACGTAAAAATAAAGGCATATCTAAAGTGTTATGGTAAGTGTTAAAAGGCCTTGCTGCGGCACCACCATGAATAGCTTGTAAAATAGGAGTTTCCACTTCCATCCACCCTTGCTCGTTAAAATAATTACGCATGGCACTAATTACTTTTGAGCGGGTTTTAAAAATCTCTTTATACTCGGGGTTAACCGTTAAATCCACGTAACGCATTCTGTAACGCATTTCTGGGTCGGTAAATCCATCATAAACATTGCCTTCTTCATCGCGTTTAACAATTGGAAGAGGTTTTAAAGATTTAGAAAGCACCTTAAATTCTGTAGCGTGTAAAGATATTTCACCGGTTTGGGTGGTAAAAACATAGCCTTTGACCCCAATGAAATCGCCAATATCTAGTAACTTCTTAAAAACCGTATTATATAATGTTTTATCTTCTTCTGGGCAAACATCATCACGACGGATGTAAACCTGCAGTCTTCCGGTAGCATCCTGTATTTCTACAAAAGAAGCATTTCCCATAATTCTACGGGTCATTATTCTACCCGCAATACTTATATTTTTATAAGCGGTTTTTTCTCTTTCGTAGTTGGCTAAAATATCCTTTGCATTTGCATTTATCTCGTATGCTTCGGCTGGATAAGGGTTAATCCCCAATTTTCTTAGTTCTTTTAAAGACTCGCGTCTTTGTATTTCCTGTTCTGAAAGTGCGCTCATGAAATTTTAAAATTTGCGCAAATTTAAGCTTTTAAATCTTTATTTAAATTTTTTAGGTGTTTTGATTTGGAGGGGCTGTTTATAACCACAGCGGACACAGAGAATTAGGTCATGTATTTACACGGAGAGCGTTGTAAGAGAGGGCTAACTACAAAGATTTTTAAACTTAGTAAGTCTTATAATTCAATAAACCGCAGAGGACACGGAGAACACAGAGGTTCGTGGCAATAAAATTAATACTCCCAGCTCTGTGAGCTTTGCGCTCTCTGTGGTTAAAAAAATCTAGTTTCGTCTACTGTCTCTTTGTAATAAAAAAAACTCAACTGCACCGTTAAAAACCTTACTCCCTCCCAAATTAACAATCAAACCCAAAGTAAACACCGAACTACCCGCCGTCATAAAACTTGTAATTTCAATGAACCGCAGAGTACACGGAGAACACAGAGGTTCATGGCAATAGAAACTCATACTCCAGCTCTGTGATCTCTGTGTTCTCCTTGGTTAAAAAGACGATTAAAAAACCTTATTCCCTCCCAAGTTAACAATCAAACCCAAAGTAAACACCGAACTACCCGCCGTCATAAAATCACGATTTTTTAGTCCAAAATTGCTTCCTGAGGTATATTGTAACTGTAAATTTTCGTTAAGTTTTAATCGAGTAAAAAAAACAGGCTCAATGAAAATATTATCTTCCAGCGGTTGAGCTAAATTATTTCTATCGAACTTTGTCATGTTCACATGGCTAATTCTGAAAATTGTCCCGTAATTAAGTGGAAATCTTTTAGAGAATAAGGTGATCGAATTTTTTTCTTTTGTACTGTAGTTTATCTGCAAAAAAGACTTGTTAAATTTAACTTTCTGTAAATCCGAAGTTATTGTTCCATTATCCTCGAAAGTACGGTATGTGCGTTGTGTAGCACCTGTTCCAAAGCCTCCGTAAATTTCAAAAATACGGTTATTGTCTTTTCCAAATGTAGTGTAATAGCCAGCGCCAGCTTCTACTAAATCCTGATTAAAATCTTTTTTTCTTTTCGACTGATCAATAAAAGCTCCGTTAAATAAAACACCTACGTGGTCTGATACTGCATAAGCCGTGTTAAAACTTAAGTTCCCTTTTAAAGAGATATGGCCCGAAGCATGAATTTCGTTTTTGGCGCTCAGCATCGGACTATTGGGAACATTCGGCATATAAACTGAAGAACAGGAAGCCAAAAATATGGAGGCAACCATTATAAAAGAAAGAACGTTAAATCTGAATTTGAAAAGCATATAGGCTAAACGCATAAAATGTAGAATATTATTTTGGCAAGATGCTATTTTGATGCCAAATAGCCTTTAACCCATCAATTCCTTCATCAACTTATCGAAATCAGCTTTTAGCT
>DASSWV010000045.1:0-2946 GCA_035704545.1 Pelobium sp. | reverse complement strand
ACAAAGCTGGATCAGGTAATTGCCGATAAAGGAATTTATGAAGTTCAGGACGTTTCTTCGCAAACAGTAGGAGAATTTTTCAAGCCTCAAAAATGGGATAAATGGTGGGATTGCTGTGCCGCATCGGGCGGAAAATCTTTGCTTATACATGATGAAGAGCCAACTGTGAAACTGTTAGTCTCTGATAACCGAGAGTCTATTTTAGAGAATTTGCGTGAGCGCTTTTCTTTTGCCGGTATAAGAGATTATCAGCGTAAGATTTTGGATTTAACCCAAAGTCAGGATTTGCTTTTGCATGATTACGAATTTGATGGAATTATTTTGGATGCACCATGCAGCGGTTCGGGCACATGGGGACGCACACCAGAAATGATTACGTCTTTTACCGAAACCAAACTTAAGTTTTACACCAGCTTGCAAAGACGAATTTCAAAGAATGTTGTTAAATACCTTAAAGAAGGAAAACCCCTTATCTACATTACCTGTTCTGTATTTGAAGCAGAAAATGAAGAACAAGTGAACTGGTTATGCAAGAATTTTGATCTAAAGGTTGATAGCCAGAAACTGATAAAGGGTTATCGCACAAAAGCAGATACGTTGTTTGTGGCCCGTTTGATAAAATAAAATCCTGAAAACATTTTCGTGTTTTTTTTGTTGATAAACAAATAAAGATAAAAAACCACTTCGCAAGTAAGTACGTAAGTGTGTAAAACATTCAAAAACTAAAAACAAAAAAAAGATGAAAAAGAGATTTTTAAGCTTAGCAATGGTTGCGGTATTAGCCGGAGCAACATTTACAGCTTGTAACAATGACAAAGTTGCGGATGATGCAACTGACTCAATGGCAATGGATTCAACAGCAATGGTTAGTGAAGAAGGTGTTATGGTTGGTGGTGCAATGATGGTTCCCTCAAAAAATATCGTTGAAAACGCCTCTGGCTCTAGTGAACACACTACTTTAGTTGCGGCGGTTACTGCGGCTGATTTAGCAGAAACTTTAAGCGGAACAGGTCCTTTTACTGTTTTTGCACCCACTAATGCCGCATTTGAAGCATTGCCAGCAGGTACAGTAGAAGGTTTATTGAAACCCGATAATAAAGGTAAGTTAAGCCAAATTTTAACTTACCATGTTGTTTCAGGTGCATACACAGCAGCAGATTTAACAGACGGTATGGAATTAACTACCGTTGAAGGCGGAAAATTAACAGTTTCAATTAAAGACGGAGTTGTAATGGTGGGTGGTGCTACAGTTACTACCGCGGATGTAATTTCAAGTAATGGTGTTACCCATGTAGTTGATGCGGTTTTAATGCCATCCATGTAAGATTTTCAATTTCTTTTAGATTAATTTTTTCCAGAACCCCGTCCAATGTTGGATGGGGTTTTGTATGGAACACAACTTCTCTTTTATGGAGAGGTTCAGCTCCAAAATCGGCCTTTAAAATCACCCTAAAAAATTATCAACAGAGGTGGTCTATTTGCCTTAAATTGTTAACTTCGCAAAACACTTTTTTTAAAATTGTTTCAATTTAGATTTTAAAACAGAACATGGCTGAAGAAACAGATCAGAACGAGGGATTACAACACGACAAAATCATTAAAATTAATATTGAAGAGGAGATGAAATCGGCCTATATCGATTATTCGATGTCGGTTATTGTTTCCAGAGCTTTACCAGATGTAAGAGACGGTTTAAAACCGGTCCACCGTAGGGTGCTTTTTGGTATGCTTGATTTAGGTTTGGCAAGCAACAAACCTTATAAAAAATCTGCCCGTATTGTGGGTGAGGTTTTAGGTAAGTATCACCCGCATGGTGATAGTTCTGTTTATGACACCATGGTGCGTATGGCACAACCTTGGTCTTTGCGCTACCCATTAGTGGACGGGCAAGGTAACTTTGGTTCTATTGATGGTGATTCGCCCGCAGCAATGCGTTATACCGAGGCTCGTTTCAAGAAAATGGCTGAGGAAATGTTGGCGGACATCAATAAAGATACCATCGATTATCGCTTAAACTTTGATGATTCTTTACAAGAACCAACCGTTCTGCCTTCTAAATTCCCTAACCTTTTGGTTAATGGAGGATCTGGTATTGCGGTAGGTATGGCTACTAACATGGCTCCGCATAACCTTACAGAGGTAATTGATGGAATTGTAGCTTATATTGAAAACAACGAAATTACCATACCTGAGTTGATGCAGTTTGTTAAAGCTCCTGATTTTCCAACTGGTGGTATTATCTACGGTTACGAAGGTGTGAAAGATGCTTTTGAAACGGGTAGAGGTCGTGTGATGATGCGTGGCGTTGCCGAAATTGAAACTTTGCCGAACGACCGTGAAAGGATTATTGTGAGCGAAATACCTTACCAGGTAAATAAAGCCATGATGATTGAGCGCACTGCCGAGTTGGTAAATGATAAAAAAATTGAGGGTATTTCTGAGATCAGAGATGAATCTGATAGAGACGGAATGCGTATTGTTTACGAGATTAAGCGTGACGGAAACGCCGCAATCGTGTTAAACAACCTTTACAAGCATACAGCTTTACAAACTTCTTTTAGCGTAAACAATATTGCGTTGGTTAAAGGCCGTCCAATGATGTTGAACCTCAAAGACTGTATCCGTCATTTTGTGGATCACCGACATGAGGTAGTAGTTAGAAGAACTAAGTTTGAATTAGCAGAAGCTCAAAAAAGAGCACATATTTTAGAAGGTTTATTAATTGCCTTAGACCATTTGGATGAGGTAATTAGATTGATTAGAGCCTCGCAAACGCCAGATGAGGCCCGCGAAGGTTTAATGGCTCAGTTTGGTTTGTCTGATATCCAGTCGAGAGCGATTTTAGATATGACGCTTCGTCGTTTAACTGGTCTGGAAAGAGACAAGATTAAAGACGAGTACGCTGAGTTGATGAAAACCATCGATTATTTAAACTCTATTTTAGCA
>DASSWV010000044.1:0-7829 GCA_035704545.1 Pelobium sp. | reverse complement strand
TCTGCAGTGGCTTTTGGCTTGCCAAGTCCTAAAAATGGAATTCTTACGTCATCGGATATTATTGGGGTTACTTTTAACGAGGATATCGTGTTTGATAATGCTGCAAACCCAATCATCGCAAAACTTATAGACAAAGCCAGCGGAACAGAAATCCCAGTTAAAGTGATTGGTGATGGCAGAAATTTTGAACTGAGACCATTAGATGAAAACACACTGAATGCGTATGAGAATAATGAGTTAACCGCAAGCCTTTCTAATTTGGTTGATGTAAACGGAAATACCGTGACAGATACTATCAGATGGAGTTTTGTGGTCAACAAAAGCTCGGTATATTGGAATCCTTCTAGCGTGGTGGTTGATGCAACTGAAAATGTGCAGAGTGCTTTTAGCGCAAAGCTGGTTAATAAAGCTGCGGTCAATCAAAACTTTGAACTTAGTAAATATCCATCTTGGTTAGTTCCTTCGCTTACATCCGGAGAAATTCTTCCTCAGGCGGATATTAATCTTGATTTTGCGGTAAGTAAAAACTTGAATACGGGCATTTATACCGATACCGTAATTGCCAAAGTTGATAACAAAGTCCAGTTTTTATATGTAACAGTGAATGTTTATAAAGAACAGCCAAATTGGACAGTTAACCCTGCAAATTATAAAT
The DNA here is from genome assembly GCA_035704545.1 of Pelobium sp. GTDB lineage: Bacteria > Bacteroidota > Bacteroidia > Sphingobacteriales > Sphingobacteriaceae > Pseudopedobacter. Next base: position 7,174 of record DASSWV010000044.1, on the reverse strand, counting down.
ACAATATGGGCTTAACACTTCAGTTTAGTGTTGACCAATCAGATACGCTCACTTCAAAAGATATTAATGATAAAATCGCTGTATTTGTTGGTAACCAGGTGCGTGGGGTTGGAAATATTCAGTATGATGCTGTTCAGAAAAAATACGTGGCTTTTCTGACGGCATATTCCAACAGTAGTGCTTCAGAAGATTTGAGTTTTAGGTTGTGGGATGCGTTTCCAGGCATCGAATATCAATCCAAAGAGCGCATTGCCTTCTTTTCTAATAGTTTGGTTGGTAATTTATCAAATCCCCTTATTGTGCATCCCGAAGGTGTTTATCAAACCATTCCATTAAAGCAAGGATGGAATTGGTTCTCCTTAGATGTTAAAACAAAGGATCTAAGTATTAAAAATATTTTAGGCACTTTAAAATCAAGCGAGGGAGATGTAATTAAATCTTTAAACGATAATAATAGTTTCAGTCAGTTTTCGAGCAGCTTTGGTTGGGTAGGTAACCTGGACAGTTTGCAACTTACCTCTAGTTATATGCTAAATGTGAGCAAAACAGATACCATCAAGGTTTTAGGGAACTTTATTAGTGATTATGCCAATGTAAAACTAAATAAAGGATGGAATTGGATAGGCTATCCAATGCCTATGAACATGGAAGTAAGTAATTATTTCAAAAACTTTAATCCGGAAGATGGTTTGAAATTGGTGAGTCAGGATGAGTTTACAAGCTATAATGCCACTACAAAAAGCTGGGAAGGTAGTTTGAAATACTTGCGCCCAGGGAAGGGTTATCGCCTGTTTACCAGTCAAGATAATCTACTTATTCCTATTATTCCATATAATCCTGCTGTTGTTAGCCTTTCAAATAACTTCGCAACAGTCCCTGTTTACAATGCCTCGTTACCGCAGATTGTAAATAACAGTCATTCCACTATCGGAAGTACAATATTTAATAATTTGGTAGTTGATGGTGCGGCTTTTGAAAATAGCATGTCGGTGACATCGGTAATTAACCAGGGAGGCACTATTGTTAACAACGCAGATAACCGCTACGAAATTTACCTTTATATAGATGATAAGTTGGTAAACATCGTAAACCAAACCGAATTACCAAACGGTGCTGCGGTAGGGTTTTTACCAGTTGCCAGCAACGCATCTGACGAAGGGAAGCCAATTGTAGTAAAGGTTTATGATAAAATCAATAAGAAGCTTTACACTGCCCAGTTACTGAAACCTGAAGCTAAAAAAACTAATGCTGCTAACAGAAAAATTAAAACTAATGGAACCACTGTTGCAACCAGAGGCGTGACATTGTTGGCAAATGGAGATGAACTACTGCAATCGTCTGATCAAATCGTTGGTTCGGTAGAAAATCCATTAGTCTTAATTTTAGAAGGAGAAACTGATATTGAAGTAACTAATCAGATTGGTAAAAATGAAATCAATTCGGATGACCTCATCAATTACCTGGTCACAATTAGAAACAAAGGAAACGACGTTGCCTTAAATGTGAACATTTCAGACTCGTTAAGTAATAATTTTGAATATATTTCTGCAGACGGTGGGTTAAGCTACAATTTCATAGACGGAACCTTGTCCACCAGTTTTCCAACACTTAATGCGGGCGAAGAAAAACAGTTTAACGTTGTGCTAAAACCCAAAAAGATAGGTGTGCTAAGTTTGGGTAATGGACAGGTATCAGCCAAGAACGATGTCAATTTAGAAAACAACAAACTAAATCCTATTATCATTACCGTTTTAGATCCTCGGTTTAACCTTTCAAAATTGATTATCCCGACGCTATTTACGCCAAATGGTGATGGTATTAATGATGTGTTTAAGATTATAGGATTAAATGAGTTTTATGTTTCTAATTCATTGTTAGTTTATAATAAAAATTACAACAAAGTATATCAGAAGCTTAATTATCAAAATGATTGGAACGGAGATAATCTGCCAATGGGCTCTTATGGCTATATCTTAAAAGCAACAGATAAATACGGTGTGGAGCAGGTTTTCAAGGGTTATTTTTCTATCATTTATCAATAATTAAAGGAAACAGAAAATGAAAAAATTGATTAAAATTATCGGTTTAGCTCTTGTATTAGCTATTGTTAAAAACGATTTATTGCTTGCACAGGAAGATTTGCAGGGCAGTCAGTTTATTTTTGATAAAACCTTTGTAAACCCGGCTTTCTCTGGCTTAAATAATAAGCTGGATGCCGATGTACATTACCAGATGCTAGGTGGAAAACAAGAAAACAATAATGCTTATGTGGTTTCTGCCGGGGTAAATTTATTATTAGAAAAAGCTAAGTCTGGTATAGGTTTTAATTTGGTGCGGAGTGCGTTTGGAAATGATAATTATACGATAGGCTATATGAATTATGCGTACCACTTAAAGGTATCCGAACAAACAACGTTGTCCTCATCTCTGAGCCTCGGCGTTCAGCAATACAACATTAACTTAGCGGGAGCTATTACCGCCGAAAGTAATGATCCGTTGGCGCAAAGCAACTTTTATAGCAGTAGGTTGAATGCCCGGTTTGGTTTTTTAGCAAGTTTTTCTGATAAATATTATCTAGGAGCGTCATTTGATAATATTTTGTCGAAATACAAAAACCAGGAAGATTTTGATAAAACTACTCCGCTTGCTTACAGAAGTATAAGCATGTATTTATTGGGAGGCGTTAATTTATACTATGATAGTGGGATTTCCATTCATCCCAATGTTTTGTTGATCAGTAATTTTGGGGGATTAAGTTCTGTAGATTTGAATATGTTATTAGGGTTTAACAGAACAGTTAGTTTTGGGATAGGTTTTCGTCAATCGCTGGATGAGAGCCTAAGTCCAGGATTAAATAAGGAAGATGTTAAAAGTTTTTCCAGGTCATTAATCAGATCGATTTTTCAGTATCAGGTTAAGAGTAAGCAAAACAATATTAGAATAGGCTACTGTTACAATTTTAATGCAAACAAAGCCATTGCAATTGCACATTCTTCTCATGATATAAGTTTGATTTTTAGCTTGCCGCGTTCAACTAGTAACTGAGTTCAGTTTGAAACTGGGCTCGATCAAAAGTTTGTCCCGTTTTCTATTTGTTTAAAAAATAAGCTAAAGTTGCCAATTTATCTTGATTGAGTTGCTCGATAAGTTTTTCTAAACCTTCAAACTTTACATCATGGCGAATGAAATGAAAGAAATTCATTTTTATATTCTGATGGTAGATGTCCTTGTCGAAGTCAAAGATATTCACTTCGATATTTTGGCTCAGTCCGTTGATGGTTGGGCGATGACCGATATAAGCCATACCCTTATAAACCTTTGATTCAACTTCAGCGCTTTTTAAATTAGCAGGATGGTAAGGATTGTAAAGTTCTTGATTCTTATTTTTTGATTGCAAAATCTCTACGGTCACAGCGTAAATTCCATCAGATGGGATAAGCTTGTAGCTTTCTTCTATAAATAAGTTGGCAGTGGGGTAGCCCAAAGTTCTTCCAATTTGGTCGCCTTTAATTACCTTTCCGGATAAGGTAAAAGGGTGTCCCATCAAATCGTTTGCGGTACCCACATCGCCAATGCTCAAAGCAGTTCTAATTCTGGTAGAAGATACCGCTACATCACGCACATCTTCTTCTGCAATTTCTGTGACGTTGTAATTGTAAACACCTGAGAACTGCTTTAATTCGGGTAAACCACCACTTCTATCTTTCCCGAAACGATGGTCGTACCCAATCACCATTTCCCGCATTCCAATTTGATCTATCAGAACGTCTTTAATGTAAGCTTCGGCACTGAGGTTCGAAAAATCCCGTGTAAACGGCGTGATAATTAAATGATCAACTCCTAATTGATGCAGAATAGTTGCTTTTTCTGCCATGGTGTTAATCATTTTTAACTTGTGATTTTCGGGATTTAAAATCATCCGCGGATGCGGAAAGAAAGTTAAAATAACTGATTCAGCACCATTCTGTTTAGATTTTTCAACAAGCTCTTTAATAATTTGCTGATGCCCCAGGTGTACGCCATCAAAAGTCCCAATGGTTACCACTGCGCTTTTTAAACGTTTAAAATCTTTTATATGATGATAGATTTGCATTTGTTTTTAAGAGATATGAGACAAGAGATTTGAGACCTTTAAAAATCACTCATTCCATCACTTTACTCCTTCAAAATTACCTATATACTGATGAACTTCCCGTCCAATATTCCAATATTCCACCATTCCCATCTTCCATCATTCAAAATCATCTTCATTCTTAATCTCTCTCACATGATTTACCAGTTCCATAATTTCAAAGGCGTCTTCAACTTTAAAATTACCGCTTCTGGTTCTTCTTAATTTTGAAAGGTAAGCGCCATTTCCTAATTTCTCGCCAAAATCTTTTGCTAAAGAACGGATGTAAGTACCTTTGCTACAAACTACCCTAAAATCTACTTCTGGCAGTTCTATTCTGGTAATTTCAAATTGGCTGATGTTTACATTTCGAGCTTTAAGTACCACCTCTTCGCCACGTCTAGCTTTTAAATATAAGCGTTCGCCATCTACTTTTATTGCAGAGTGAGCGGGCGGATACTGTTCTAAATCGCCAATAAAATGTTTGCAGTTATCTAAAATCAAATCTTCCGAAAGATTAGATATATCAAAAGTTTGGTCAATTTCAGTTTCTAAATCGTAAGACGGTGTGGTTGCGCCTAAGGTAAAAGTTCCGGTGTATTCTTTTTCCTCTGCCTGGAAAGTGTCAATTTGTTTGGTGAGTTTTCCGGTACAGATGATTAAAAGTCCGGTAGCTAATGGGTCTAAAGTGCCTGCATGGCCAACCTTTAATTTAAGTGGTTTAAAGGAGTTCCTCAGTTTGCCCACAACATCAAAAGATGTCCATTGATAGGGTTTGTTCAGCAATAAAACCTCGCCTTGGGTAAAATTAAATTTTGGGAATTTTTTTTTTTGGTTTTCTTCGCTCATGCTAAATCACTTTCAAGCTGTGACCACTTAAAATCATCACAATCAAAATAGCTCCAACAATAATTCGGTAAATACCAAAAACACGGAAGCCATGCTTTGTTAAAAAACCAATGAAAGTTTTTATGGCAATTAAAGCAACTACAAAGCCGATTACGTTGCCAATTAGTAATAGATTCACTTCTTGCGTGGTAATTGTATTTCCATCTTTATAAAAATCATATAGTTTTTTTGCAGTTGCAGCAAACATGGTGGGTACTGCTAAAAAGAATGAAAATTCCGCTGCTGCTTTACGGGTTAATTTCTGAGCCATACCGCCAACAATAGAAGCTCCAGAACGTGATACACCCGGGATCATCGCTAAACACTGAAAAAAACCAATTTTAAAAGCTGTTGGATAACTAATTTGGTCTGCATCGTCAATATCAGCATCCTTAAACCATTGATCAACAAAAAGCAAAATTATTCCACCTACTAGAAGAGAAACCGCAACTGTTAGCGGACTTTCTAAAAGCTCATCAATCATGTCACTGAAAAGTAAACCAAAAATTACTGCAGGAACAAAAGCAACCAATAATTTGAAGTAAAAGTCAAACGATCTAAAAAAACGTTTGAAATATAATACAACAACGGATAAAATGGTGCCTAGTTGAATGGCAACTGTGAATAGCTTTACAAAATTGTCTGATTGTATGCCCATTAAAGATGAAGCAATAATCATATGCCCAGTTGATGAAACCGGTAAAAACTCTGTAAGGCCTTCAATGATGGCCAGTACAATCACCTCAAAAATATTCATTTAGTTTTTAGATCTTTTTTTGAGGATAGCAAAAAAACCAAGTATAAAGCCACCAATAACAAAAATTGGAGCCAATACGATTTTACGGAAGCTATAAATATCTGTAGTGCCACTCATTAGTACAAAACCAATAATAACCACTAAAATGCTAGCGATCATTAAAATATAATTCTGCTTTTCGAAAACAAAATGTGTAGCGTTGTGATCTGTTAAATTTGGTTTTTGAGCCATAATTTTATCTGTATAAATCGTAAACTTTTAATTTTAAATATTTAGTTACGGCAAAGTAAGTACTTAAGCTAGAGATTAAAATCCCCACACCTATTACGCCCAAAAACACCAAACCAAACTCGTAATAGTTAGTTAAAATAACCAGTTCTGGGATCTGTTGTTGAGCAAAATATAAGGTAAGCACCAATAAAATCACAGCAATTAAGCCGGCAATAAACCCGTGTAAAATACCGTAGTTGATAAAAGGCTGACGTATAAAACCTCTGGTTGCGCCTACCAGTTGCATACTTTTTATCAAGAAACGTTGTGAATAAATTGCTAAGCGTATGGTGTTGTTTATTAAACCCACTGCAATAATTAAAAGCACAAAACCAAAGCCTAGTATCACTATAGAAATAGTTCTGATGTTCTGATTAATCATATCAACCAATGATTTTTGATAACGAACTTCGTTAATCATTGGGTTTTTACGTAGGTTTTTGCTTAAAACTTCAATACTTTCATTATTTGCATACTCCGCTTTCATGTAAACATCAATTGAAGAAAGTAATGGATTATAGCCCAAAAATTTAATGAAATCCTCGCCTAGATCTTTTGTTAAATTACGAGCCGCAATTTCCTTACTGATATATTGAGTGGATTTTACGTAATTGTTTTTCTCGATCTGTTTTTGCAATTGCAAAATATCAACCTCTTTGGTGCCCTCGTTAATGATCACATTTAAAACAATGTTTTCCTTAACATAGTTGGATAGTTTTCTTCCATGAACAATGATAAGTCCCAGTAAGCCAACCATCAGTAACACTAAAGAAATACTGATCACAGTAGATACGTAAATGGTTTTGGTTTTTTTTGATGCTCGGCTATCTTCAAATTCTTCCATAAAAACGATATTTATTTTGCGAAAATAATAAACCTTATCTTAATATAAGCATCAATCCCATATTTAACCAGGGCAAACGCATCATAAATTGATTAATTTTTCCAGATAATGATTATCCCAACCCGCTTTAAGCCTTTTCCCTTTTACTCCGACTTTAGCACTATTTTCATTTTTCAACAGATTTAATGCAATTTTCAGCAGGACAGAGAAGTTTTGTGCGGCGTTTCCATCTCTTTTCCTGCTCTGGTCTTCAGAGAATGCCACATCTAGTGTCCAATGCAATTTATTTTCTATGCTCCAATGC